>JAOIOX010000017.1 GCA_028140765.1 Prochlorococcus sp. AH-736-N03
ATAGGCGAAAGACTGGAAGCCGTAGTATCAAAGAAAGATAGATATCTTGTTAAAAGACTTAAGAAAGAATCTAAAAGATTAAGAAAAATGGTCGAAGAAACTTTAGAACTTTCTAAGCTGGAAAGTAAAGAAAATTTTCAAGAAAATAAAAAAGTATCTATTTCTGATTTAGTGATGGAATCTTGGCAAACCTTAAAACCACTTGCAGAAAAGAAAGATGTAAAAATAAATTTACTGATACCAACAAAATATTTTATATCTGGAGATATTGAAAATTTAAAAAGAGCTTTTATAAATATTTTGGATAATGCTATTCGTTATTCCCCAGCTAATGAAATAATTCAAATTGAAATTTTTAAAAGAGATAGTTCTGTTGTTATAAGAGTTAGAGATAAAGGTATTGGATTAGAAGAGAATGAATTTAATGATATTTTTTCTCGTTTTTATAGAGGTGATCCATCAAGGACTAAATTCAAGAAAAGTGGTAGTGGTTTAGGTCTTTCAATAACAAAAAAAATAATTAATAACAATAAAGGTTTTATAAAGGCTTTTAATCATAAGGATGGTGGAGCAATTTTTGAAACCATCTTTCCGTGTATTAATACAGATTTATAGGAAAATTTAAAAAGGAATGGAAAAAAAAGACCTGCTTAATGCAGGTCTTTTTGATGTGTGTAAGATTTCTAAATTAAATTTAGATTTAGAACTTGAATGTTGTTTTAACCATGAATCCAGTTTCATCCATGGCAGTAGCAGTAGCCTTTTCCGCAGTAAAAATAACTGGAGTGATTGTCATTCCATCATTTAATGCGTAATCATAATACACTTCATACATCATTCTGTCAGGAATTGAACCGTTGGCTTCAGTCATTGATCCATAAGTACCTGCAGCAACACCTAGTTCTCCAGGTCCAACCTCACCATTGATTCCAACGAAGTATGCTTCTGTTTCGTCAGATGTTGCTGGTTCGTTATCTTTATCACCGATTTCATAACCAGCACTAATGTTTAAACCGTTATCAAATGAATAATAACCGTTGAATGCTGTGTATGTATCATTGTCGTTACCATCTTCGACTATTCCGTAGGTAACAGATAAACCATAGTTATCAGCTGAATATGCTGCGTTAAGGCCGTAACCATCTTGACCTCCCTCGGTACCAAGGCTTGTCTCATCCCCTGCATAACCAAAAGCAGTAGTAAAGCCGTTGCCAAAGTCATACTCAAGACTAAGGTGTGCACCACCCTCATCAACAGCTGCATTTACATTACCACAATCATCTAGAACGTCACTTGGACCGCCGTAAACACATGCTGTTGTGAACTGCTTGCTGGCGTCAAGGCCGTCACCAACCAAAACGGTGATGTTATCACCTAGTGGAAATTTGTATCCAATTCCGTCAACTTTGAGCATATCACCTGTTTCATCCATGCCAGCAAGGATATCAAGTGCAAAATCATCAGTGCTGCTGTAATTACCGGAATCAATAGCAATACTTAAACTATCATCACCAGTAAAACTAGTTTCTAGTTTGGTTTGGAAGCTGTATCCGAATTCGAGGTCTTCATTACCATCGGTTTTTGTGGTAGTGACACCTTTGCCATCAATAGCACCAAGTGCCATGATCGCCTTGAATGATGCACTAGTTGTTTCAGAAAAACTACCAGCTTCAATATCATTAAATCTTGCTTCTAAACCGTCTACACGACTGTTAGTAATAACAAGTTGTTCTGCAGGGTTAAAGTCACTGATAGTAACTTCATTTGCTGTAGCAGACATAGGTGCTAAAAGACCTAATGTTGCAGGGGCTACGAGCAAGCTTTTAAAAAGCTTCATAAATTTCCTCAACACGTAAAGATGGATATATATCCATGACTATAAAAACGAATTAAGGTTAAGAAATGAGTAAGAAGTAAACTTAACAAGAAAAACTTAAACAGACCTTAAAGTTTTCTTAAATTAAATGGAGAATTGTCTAAATTTCTAAAATTTTTATCAATAAAAGTTAAAAAATTAATCAAAGTATATTTTTAAATATTTTTAAAATCAAACGAAAAAAGCTCTAATCAAGATTAAATTTAAGAGAAGGTTAAGAGCTAATTAATTAAAAGATAAATTTAAAGTTAAAGAGCATTAGTGTTTAAATTAAATGCTATAAATATGGAGTCTATCATTTGATCATTTAAACAATGAAATTAGCTAAAAAAGCTTTTTTATTAGCTTCAACAATGACCCTAGTTGCTTCTTGCGGAACCTCAACGTCTTCAGTGAGGTTAAGTGGAGCTGGAGCATCTTTCCCTGCCAAGATTTACACTAGATGGTTCAAAGATTTATCAAATGATGGAGGTCCAAAAGTAAATTATCAAGCTGTTGGTTCCGGTTCTGGAAGAAAAGCATTTATTGATGAGACTGTTAATTTTGGAGCTTCTGATGATCCTATGAAAGACAAGGACATTGCAAAAGTTACTAGAGGTTTAGTTCAGATTCCTATGGTTGGTGGAACTATTGCTTTTGGATATAACTACGATTGCGATTTGAAACTTACTCAAGAGCAGGCAGTACAAGTTGCAATGGGTATGATAAGCGATTGGCAGGAAGTTGGATGCGCTCCTGGAAAATTGACTTGGACTCATCGTTCTGATGGATCAGGTACAACTAAAGCCTTTACAAACTCCATGGAAGCGTTTTCGAAAACTTGGACATTAGGCACAGGTAAGTCTGTAAAATGGCCTGCTGGTGTTGGGGCTAAAGGTAATTCTGGAGTGGCAGGTGTTATTCAAAACACTTATGGCGCAATTGGTTATGTAAACCAGTCCTATATTAAGGGTAATGTTAAAGCTGCTGCACTTCAAAATCTCTCGGGTCAGTTTCTAAAACCATCTGTAGAAGCAGGAGCTAAGGCTCTCAATGGTATTACTTTAGATGAAAATCTTGCTGGTAAGAATCCTAATCCTACAGCTAGCGGAGCTTACCCTATCGCTTCATTGACATGGATACTCGCCTATGAAGAAGGTAATGGTAAAAACACTAAAGCAATCAAACAAACCTTTAATACATTATTAAGTGATGAGTATCAAGATAAAGCTCCATCACTTGGTTTTGTCCCCTTAAAAGGTGAGATTCTTGAGAAGTCAAGAGCTGCTGTAAAAAGAATCGGCAAATAAACCGTAAGACAAATATTTAAGAGGAGGAATTTATTTCCTCCTTTTTTTATGCAAACAAATATTTTGATAAACCTAATATTAAAGAAAAAAGAATAAGTATGTAGGTTGGAACTATTTTAAAAAAAGATAATAATGTGGAGATTAAAACTATAAAAATAGAGCTAATTAAAAAGTATTTTGATGAAAAACTGTCTTCAATTAAATTAAAGCCAGAGAAAATAACTGCTCCTGGAATTGTATTGATTACTCCTTCGATAAAGTAATTAATCGATTTAATTCTGTTTTTTATGAAGCCTTTTCCAAAAACAAAAATCAATAAAAAACTTGGTAAAAAAATTGCAAAAGTTGATATAAATGAATACTTTAAAGCTTCATTTATTCCTCCGACCGAAAACCCAGCTTTGTATCCAATAAAACTTGTAGTTAATAAGACAGGGCCAGGCGTTATCTGGCCTATCATTATCCCATCTATAAATTCATTATTTGTTAACCATCCTTCTGAGACAACATAATCACTCATTAGAGGAATGATTACTAATCCCCCTCCAAAAATAAAAAGTCCCGATTTCAAGAAGAAAAAAAACAGATTAAGATAATCTATTAAAAACTTTGAGTTTGTAGAGAGCTTTGGAAAATTATAAAATTTGGCAATATCCAAAAAGATTGAGCTAGTTAAAAATGAGGTTTTTGAAAATATAGATAAAGGAACCAAGCTATAAAAAATATTTTTCCATTTCTGTAAGAAAATATTTATCAAACCTGCAATAGTAAGAATTGTTATGAGAGGAAATTGAATATTATTATATTTTGCAAATATAAGTAGAAATAAGATTGAGCTAGAGAATAATACCCGATCTAACCTTAATCTTTTTTTTAAAAGAACTAATGAAAATGAAAAAATTATTCCTGCAATAATAGGAGGATTAAAATAAATTAAATCATTTAGAAATTTTGATCCAGAATAAATTTGCCAAAAAAAACTAAGAACTAATACCGAAATGAATCCTGGGATAATGAAACATATACCTGATATCAATCCACCAAGATAACCATTAATTTTAAGACCTATATATATTGCTAATTGCGTGGATATTGGTCCTGGAAGTAATTGACATAAACCAATACCTTTTTCAAAATATTGGGTTGAGATCAATTTTTTATTATTTATAAGTTCATCTTCGAATAAAGAAATATGAGCATATGGTCCTCCAAAGCTGAAAATACCAATTTTAAGAAAAATTTTTGCAAGTTCAATTAAGGATATTTTTGCCATTTTAATATTCTAATTTCTAAAAATTAGTTTTTATGGTGATGATAAGCTTTGTTTGATTGATGGTAATTTAAGACTCGAAATCCAAGATAATAATATTAGAAGTGATGAAAAATAAAGACAATATTGAAGACCAATACTCGGATTTCTCCCAATCATAAATAGTAAGCCAGATAGTAATGTTCCAACTAGTCTTCCAGCAGCATTTGCCATGTAATAGAAGCCAACATTTAAACTGACTTTTTCATTATCAGAGTAGGCCAGAATCATATAAGAATGTGTAGAGGAATTCATTGCAAAAACAAATCCAAAAATAGTAAGTCCTAAAATTATTGCTATCGATGGAGAACTTTCTCTCCATAATGCGACTCCTATCAAAGATGGTATGACCATTAATACGGCACTCCAAAATTGGATAGCTTTACGATCTGGACTTTCTTTCTGGCCCCACATCTTTCTAATTGCTGGAGCCGAAGCCTGAACAATTCCATAACCTATTACCCAGGCCCCAAGAAATAATCCTATTTCCATGTAGTCCCAACCAAATGCCATATCTAGGAATACTGGAAGAGCTACAACAAACCAAACATCTCTTGCTCCAAAAAGAAAGAATCTTGCTGCTGAAAGAATATTTATTGCATTTGATTTTGAAAAAAGATCATTAAAAGCTGGTTTGCTTTTCATCTTGCCAATTTCTCCAGGCAAAATTAATGTCAATAAAAAGGCTAAGCAGAGTCCAAAACCCATAATTCCTACAGCATTATTAAATCCAAATAACTTATATAAAAGTCCACCCAAGAAAAAACCAACTCCCTTAAGAGCATTTTTAGATCCAGTTAAAATAGCAACCCATTTAAAAAGTTGTTTTTGGCCACTAGCATTGCCATCGTTTGTCTCTGGAACTACTGTCTTAACAGCACTTTTAGCACTCATTTTGTTTAAATCTTTTGCTATTCCACTAACTGCTTGAGCAACCATAACGTATGTGACACTAAAAATTACTGGCCAATCTTCCTTAACTGGAATAAGCATAAAAAGAGCGATGATTTGTAGGATAGTCCCAATCCATAAAGTAAGCCTTAATCCATATCTTGCTCCTATCCAACCACCATAAAGATTAGTAATTATTCCAAAAAACTCATAAAAAAGGAAAAGTAAAGCAATTTGTAGAGTTGTGTATCCTAGCTCGTGAAAGTGACCAACAACTAATAATCTTAATGCGCCGTCAGTAAGAGTGAACGCCCAATAGTTTGCTGTTACAACACTATATTGTTGAATATTAGATAACTTCATAAAGACATAAATTAAATCTCTTTTTTGATTACATATTCAGTAAGATCTGCAAGTCTGCAGCTGTAACCCCACTCATTGTCATACCAAGCATATATCTTTAATAAATTCGAATTAACAACCATCGTTGATAAACTATCAACTATTGAACTTCTAGAGTCATTTACATAATCTGCAGAAACTAAAGGCCTTTCTTCGTAGCCAAGAATTCCTTTTAAATAAGTTTCTGAAGCTTCCTTTAATGCCATATTCACTTGTTCAACTGCCACTTCATTATTTAGTTCAAAAACTGCATCAGTTAAAGAACCATTAAGTAGAGGAACTCTTACTGCATGTCCATTTAATTTTCCTTTTAATTCTGGAAAGATCTCAGCAATAGCTTTAGCAGATCCAGTGGTAGTAGGTATTAAACTTTGCATACATCCTCTTGCTCTCCTCAGATCACTTTTATAAAAATCTACAGGAACTTGAGTGTTCGTTACATCGTGAATAGTTGTAATAGCACCGTGTTTAATAGAAAAATTTTCATTAATTACCTTTACTATCGGAGCTAAACAATTTGTAGTGCAGGATGCTGCAGTTACTAATTTATGTTTGGAAGGGTCATAAAGACTTTGATTTATACCGTAAACAATATTCAGTGATTCAACTTCTGCAACAATTCCTTTGACTGGACAAGCTACTATTACTCTTTTCATCCCAAGAGTATCAAAATAGGGATTTAGTTTGTCTGGCTTTTTATTTTTTCCTGTACATTCCAAAATAATATCTACAGAAGATTTTTCCCAAGGAACATCAAGGTAATTTTTAAAAGATGTGTAGGTTAATTTCTTTCCATCTACTATTATTTCTTCTTCTTTAACCTTTATATCTTTCACCCATCTACCATGGACTGAATCGAATTCGAGTAAATGCGCAGCAGCATTCGAATCTCCTGCGATCTCATTTATATGAGTTATTTCTATATCAGCTCTGTCCCATAATGCTCTGAAAACTAATCTGCCAATTCTTCCAAAACCATTAATTCCAATTTTCATAACTGTTGAAATTTTCTATATAAATTATATATCAAAATATTTTGATGTATCAAGATGTTTTGATTAATGAAATCTTTTTTATTTAAGCTATATTTAGGAAAATTTACTTACTTTAAAATTGTTAAAAGATATTAGCAAAGTAAAAAAAGAAGATATATCTAAGTTGATGGTTTCATTTTCTGATCCTTTTAGGCTAGAAATAATAGACCTAATGATGGAGGGAGAAGTTTGTGTTTGCGATATTATGAAATTAACTAAATTGTCTCAATCAAGAATTTCATATCACATAAAAATTTTGAAGGAAGCTGGTCTTATCTCAGACCGACAAGAAGGTAGATGGGTGTACTACAGCCTAAATAAAGAATCTCTCTTATTGATCAAGGAATGGATATTTTCTTTGACAGATTATTCCTCAAATAGAAAACGTTGCTGCGAATAAATTATATTTTAGATTTTATTAATTAACTTCTGATTCCCTGTCATAAGTTATTCCTGATTGTTCCATCCACTCAGCTTTAGTTTTGCAATTTTGTTTGTGATTAAAGATGTGAAAACCTTCAATAATAATCATTAAGGATAGAAGCAAAAAAGGAATAAAATATACAGGGGAAGATATTACTTCTTTATATTTGATTTGAGCAATGAATTCCCTGTAATTAAACATCCCCTCAGTTTCTATTTAGTTAATAATATTCACCTATGGTTAAGTAAAGTTAAAGAAAAAATTTTTGAAGAAATTAAGTTTAAGGATGTTTACTTTTCATGACTTTCTTATACCTTTAACCCCTCTTAAAGTCTTTTACAACATTTAGTAGTAGATTTATAGAGATATTCTTTTTTTAATGGAAGAGAAATTAACTCTTTTCAAGAATCGTAAAAGATTCGGTATCGAAAAAAATATAGATATTATCTTCAAGAATACTGCCCTAGTCTTGTCTAGTTTCGTAGCAATAATACTTTTAGGAATTATTTTAGTAGTCTTTTTTCAGTCATTTGAATCCTTTTCAAGGTATGGCTTGAAGTTTCTCGTAACCTCTGAATGGAATCCAGTAAAAGATGAATACGGAGCTTTTACTGCAATTTATGGCACATTAGTAACCTCATTTCTTTCCCTATTAATAACTATCCCTTTAGGAGTTGGAACCGCAATATTTATTACCGAAGACTTTGTGCCTAAAGTCGTTAGAGAAATAATAGGTTCCTTTGTTGAATTATTAGCAGCTATTCCATCAGTTGTACTGGGACTTTGGGCAATATTTGTTATGGAACCTTTTTTTAGAGCCTTTTTTGTCTTTTTGCATAATTTCTTTGGTTGGATACCTTTATTCAGTACAGAACCTACAGGCAGGAATTCTTTGTTAGCGATATTGATTTTAGTAGTAATGCTTTTGCCAATAGTGACCTCCATTGCAAGAGATTCTCTTAATCAGGTTCCTAAAAAGCTAAGAAATGCGGCGTATGGAATTGGAGCAAGTAGATGGAAAACAATATTTTCAGTAATTTTGCCAGCAGCATTATCAGGAATTATGGCAGGTGTTCTATTGGCTTTAGGTAGGGCAATGGGAGAAACAATGGCTGTGACAATGATTATTGGCAATTCAAATGCATTTAGTTGGTCTCTATTATCTCCTGGATATACCATTTCCTCCATGCTCGCAAACCAGTTTGGCGAGGCTGATGGAAGTCAGGTTTCATCACTGTTTTATGCGGCTTTTGTACTGATGATCCTTTCTTTAGTAGTAAATATCTTTGCGCAGTGGCTAGTTAAGAAATTTAGTCTCAAATATTAGATAATTATGAATTCACTCTATTACCAGAAAAGATTATCAAGAAATATAGGAGATAAAGTCTTTACTTCTTTATCAGTACTTTGTGCACTGATAGCGATACTTCCTTTGATTTTTCTGGTGACTTATATTCTCATCAAAGGTGGATCTCAAATCACACCAGAACTATTTACTTTAGAACCAAATCCACCTGGAGATGATTTAGATGCAGGAGGTATTAATCCTGCATTGATCGGGACATTAATAATAACTACCATTGCTTCAATTATTGCGATACCAGTAGGTGTTGGCGGGGGAATATATCTGGCGGAATATTCTAAAGGCGGTGCTTTTTCAAGGTTTATTAGATTCGGGGTAAATGTTTTGGCAGGTGTTCCCTCAATAATTGCAGGTGTATTTATTTATGCATTAATTGTTTCAACAAAGATCTTATTTGGCAGTATGTACAGTGGGTTGGCTGGAGGGATGGCGCTTTCAATATTGATGTTGCCTACTGTGATTAAGACCACTGACGAAGGTTTAAAGTTAGTTCCTAACGAATTAAGATATGCGTCTCTTGGTGTTGGAGCAAGTATGTATACAACCATATTGAAAGTTACTTTGCCCTCTGCCTTTAGGTCTATTGCTACTGGCGTTGTACTTGGAATCGCAAGAGCTGCAGGTGAAACAGCTCCTTTGATATTTACGGCTTTATTCTCTTACTACTACATAACAGGCTTTGGAGATTTGTTTTATGAGATGGGTTCTTTGGCTGTATTGATATATAACTTTGCCCTTGAACCTTATGATGCACAGAATAAATTAGCCTGGGCAGCTTCCTTTATTCTTGTTTTGTCGATACTATCAGTAAATATATTTTCAAGGATATTGGCCGCTTTTACAGAGAAAACTAAGAGAGTATAAATGATTAAAACTAATAAAAAAATACCAAAGAATATCATTTTATCTCTAGAGAATGTCTCTATTAGTTATGGAACTTTCGAAGCAGTAAGGAATGTTTTTTGTAATTTTAAAAAAGGGAATATAACTTCTCTTATTGGCCCTTCAGGTTGCGGAAAATCAACGGTTCTTAGATCTTTAAATAGGATGAATGATTTGATTCCTAATTGTTCCTTGAAAGGAACAGTGCTGTTTGATGGAACAAATATTTACGACAAAAGAGTAGATCCAGTTGAAGTAAGAAGAAGAATAGGAATGGTTTTTCAACAACCTAATCCTTTTCCTAAATCTATTTACGAAAATATTGCATTTGGTGCAAGAATTAATGGCTTTACGGGAGATATGGATGAATTAGTAGAAAGTTCACTAAGAAAGGCTGCTTTATGGGACGAATGTAAGGATAAATTAAACGATAGTGGTTACTCCTTATCTGGCGGACAACAACAAAGATTATGTATTGCTAGAACCATTGCAATTGAACCTGAAATAATTCTAATGGATGAACCATGTTCAGCTTTAGATCCAATCTCTACTTTAAAAATAGAAGAGACTATGCATGAACTTAAGAAGAATTACACAATAATAATAGTTACTCATAATATGCAACAGGCATTAAGAGTTAGTGATATGACTGCATTTTTTAATGCTATTGAATATGAAGATGGTGATGGAGGAAAGGTTGGTTATCTTGCAGAATTTAATTCGACAAAGAAAATTTTTAATTCTCCTAAAGAAAAAACCACTCAGGAATACATATCAGGTAAATTTGGCTGATGTTAAATTTTTACTTTTAAAAGAAATATTTTTACTTTCAAGAAGGCTTAGGGGTAGACAAACAGTATAAATACCTATATAGTTATTTCGAATTAGTAAGTTTATCTTTGAAAAACTACCCTTTTCTACCTTTCTTGATTTTTGCAGGGGCTCTCATAACAACTGCAACAATAGGATTGCCAGTATTTACTTCATAATTTAAGAGTATTTCTATTTCAGGTAATCTTATGGTTTCAATTTTAAATAAAGAATTAATTGGAAGTCCTCATAAAACCTTAATAATAGGAAATTTATTTGACTTTATAAAAAAAAGAGAGAATATGAATCTGTGTGGGAGTGAAAAATCTGTATTAAAACCATTTTTAAAAGTGGTTAATTTCTAATTTATTTATCATGGATAAAACTAAAGAACAGTTAGAAAAATTAAGAGAAGTAGCAGAAGCATCTCTCACAAAAACGGATGAACTTCAAAAAGTTCTTGCTCAAATCGAAGCTTTAATGTCTAGAGAAGAATCACAAACATTATCAAAGAAGAAATAATTTTTTAAAAAATAATTTTAGTTTTTGTACTTTTAATTACACCTCTACAATTCCAATGTAGTTATTAATTGGGTATGCAGAACCCGTTCCAAAGTTTTCTGTTAGGTCTCGAGGTCTTACCTTCTTTAAGTAAAAGACCTCTTTAAATTTTATGTTTTTATTATATTTTTATAACCTGCTTATTTAGTTGATTACTTTATAGATTTCTTTCAAACAGACATTTACATCGAAAGATTCAATATTTACAACTTCTAATCCTGTTTTTTCTGTAACTTCAACAGTGGCATTGCATTCGTCTTGTTTAAGAGCCATGTAACTTGGTTTTTTATTTTCCGTGTCTAGTTCAACACTTGATTCAGTTTCTCCCTTATATTGCTCCATTACTAGTGTAAGTGCTTCTATCTCAACGGAAAAATTATCATTTGCTTTTGCCCCAAATGGGATTACAAGAAATGGAAATAAAATCAAGGATATTAATTTTTTCATTTCTATAAAATGTGTTTATTTTTTTTATAACGTGGATCTTCTGGTAAAGAAAGGGTCATTAGCTGTATAAATTTTTTATTATCTGTTTCTACTAGTAGAAATTAATTAATAGACATAAAATAATTGATAAATAAAATAAACGAGACTTATAGGTATAAATTGGTATATCTAAATGAAAAATTTAAATCGCTTCAATAGGATTTTTCTTAAGATTTTATTTCGATAATTTCTTCTTCAGAAACAATTGCCCATTTTTTAAATGACTTTTTGCAGGGATATCCTCCTGTTAAGTCTCCAAATGCGGGGAGATATAGAACATTTTTATTCAAATCCATTGCAAAGCACCTAAATGTCAATTTATCTCCATTGTTTTTTAAATAGATTTTTGGATGATAATGTCCACAAATATTCAAGGTCTTATTGTTTTCTAAATTAACTGGCTCATGGCTAAAAGTAAAATTTTTAGTTTTTCTAATATCAAAAATTTTTATATTTTTAATATCACAACCTACATCGTGATTTCCTAGGACTAGTTCAACATTAGTTTTTAGTAGCTCAGGAAGATCTTCAACTTTTTTTTGAAGAGTTTTATCTATTGAATATTTGCTGTGGAATAAATCTCCCAATATTATTAACTTTTCAGGACTATACCTTTTTACTATTTTTTTTATTCTTGCGAAATTATTTTTATCTGAATTATTAGTAAGAGGTATACCATTTTGCTGAAAATACTCTGCTTTCCCAAGATGAATATCGCATATTAATAATTCTTTTGTTTCCGGTATAAATAAAGCTCTTGAAGGAAGCATCTCTAACAATGTATCTTCCCAACTAAATTTAAAAGAACTTTTTTTCATTTAATCACTATATTTTTTTATAAGTTTTTCTACTCTTTTTTCTATTGGCTCATTGCTTAAAGTATTTTTAAGTCTTTCAACTAGTAAAGGGAAAGCAAAAGGAGTTGGAGTTTTTATCTCGTTTAGTAGAATTTTTAAATTTTTTAATCTTTCTAATGATTTAGATATTCTTTTATTTTCTAATTGATATTCTTTAACTTCTTGATGCGATTGTTTTATCAAAAGATGGCCTTCTTCATATTTAGTAAAGACATCGTAGAAAAGACTTGAACTTATTTGAAGTTGGGAAGAAGTTTTTGTTTTGGTTGGATTATTTTGATTAACAAGTCCACTTATTTGGGCAATATTCTTAAATCTACGTTTTGTTAATTCTGAAAAGTTAATTGCATTTTCTAGATCTTCTTCTAATTTTTCGTTATTTAAAAAGTAATCAGCTTCTTTTTTTATTATGGAAAAATCATAATCTTCTGCAGTAGTTAAGCTGAATCCAAAATCATTAGCAGTAATACTAAATGTAGATTGTTTTAATTTTGCCAATCTCAAAGCCCATAAAAATGCAATTCCTTCATTTACAAATTTGCCATCAAGTGTAAAAACAAAAAGATTTGATAAGTCCTTGGTTTTATATATTTCTATAAGGAATTCATCTTTCTTTGGAATATTTGAAAGAACTTTTTGTTTTTTCAATATTGGGCGTAATGAATTTAGTTCAGGATTTAAGCAATCATAATTTTCTAGTTCGTTGCATATGTGTATTTCTTTTCTCAAACTCTCACAAAGTAGATCAGAAATTGCCATTTGACCTCCAACCCATGCAGGAATTAGAGAACTTTTTTTTGTTGATTTTTTTACGTATAAATTCATATCTCTTATTCTGACAAATTGAAGCATTTTGCCAGCAAAGTAAAATGTATCCCCGGGATTTAATTTTGAAGCGAAATTCTCCTCTAAATTACCTAAAGATTTACCTTTCAAATATTTGACATTCACAAATTTGTCACTTGTAATTGTCCCAATATTGAACTTATGCATTCTTATTAAAGATTTGTCTTTTACAAAATATTTAAAGTTTTCATTATTGTTTTTTGATTCTTCTTTAACTATCTTTTTATATTTTGGGTATGCTTTAAGACATTTTCCTCCATATTCTAAAAAGTCAAGACACCAATTCCAATCTTGATCTTTTAAGTTTCTATAACTCCAGCAATTTTTAATTCTTTCTTTCTCAATTTTGGGATCAAAGCCATTTCCACATGCCAAACTTATTAGATGTTGTAGAAGCACATCATAAGATAATTCAGGAAGTTTAATTTCCTCAGATATACCACTTTTTATTATTCTTCTCATTGCACTAATCTCTAATAACTCTAAAGAATTAGTAGGCATAAAAATTATTTTTGATTTTCCACCTGGTCTATGAGCACTTCTTCCCGCTCTTTGGATAAGTCTAGCTAAATTCTTTGCACTACCAATTTGAACTATTTGATCTACAGGTTGGAAGTCAACTCCCAAATCTAATGAGCTTGTACAGACTACCCATTTTATTAATCCGTCTTTAACCCCTTCTTCAACGTTTTTTCTATCATCCTTATCCAGGGAGCCGTGATGAAGTGCAATTTTGTCTTCCATCTCTGGAAGAAAAAATTTAAGACATTGATACCATCTTTCAGATTGGTTTCTCGTATTGGTGAACAATAAGGTACTTTTATTTTTATCTAGGATTTTTAATAGTGAAGAATAACTTCTAATCCCAAGATGCCCACTCCATGGAAAGGTAGTTTCCTCCTCTGGTAAAACACTTATAATTTCAATCTCTTTTTGAATATTTGTACTTATAGTTTTGGGTTTAATAGCGCTCATCCCAACTATTGCTCTTGCTGCTTCTTCAATATTTCCAATAGTTGCAGACATTGCCCAAATTTGTAAATTTTTTATATTACCTCTTAGCCAACTTAAAGATAACTCGCACTGGTTTCCTCTTTTACTACCCATCAATTCATGCCATTCATCAATAATTATTGATGACAAATCCTTGAACAGATTATAAGATTCTTTATTAGAAAGTAAAAGAGATAACGACTCTGGAGTTGTAATAAGAATATTAGGTGGTTTAGCTAGTTGCTTTTTCTTTTCATATGGGGTTGTATCCCCGTTCCTAATTTCAACAGTGATTTCTTTATTAAAATGCAAAGCTGCTAATTGTATGGAATTTTTTAGATCTCTACTTAGTGCTTTTAAAGGGGTTATTAATAATATATTTACACTTTTATTATTTTTGGGATCTTCTATCTTTGATAGAGGTCCCATTAATGCAGCATAAGTTTTACCGCATCCAGTAGGAACTTGTATTATTCCACTCTCTCCATTTAAAAATGCTTGCCAAGATTCGATCTGATAGGGTAGTGGCTCCCATCCATTTATGGAGAAAAACTGTTTAATTTTGGAAATTAAATTATTTTGCTTATTATTTTTCGTAATATTTTTCATGATATTTTTTTCATTAGTTCATAAGCATTCTCTAGGCTATCTGCATCAATAATTTTTTTATCTTTCCTCCATTTTGTTATTCTTGGAAATCTTACTGCTATGCCTGATTTATGACGTTTAGAAATTTGTATTTTCTCAAAAGAAATTTCGAAGACCATTTCTGGTTTTAACGATCGAACAGGGCCAAATTTTTCTATTGTATTTTTCCTTATCCATTTATCTAGCTCTTTAATCTCAATATTCGTTAAACCAGAATATGCACTTGCAAATTTAATTAATTCTTGGTCTTTCCATAATGCAAAACTGTAATCTGTATAAAGACCAGCTCTTCTACCGCTACCGCCCTTAGCGTAAATTAGAACAGCATCCAGTTGCATAGGATCAACTTTACATTTCCACCAAATACCTTTTTTTCTACCAGAGGAATATATAGATGTCTTTTTCTTAATTATTAATCCTTCAGTATTATTTTCTCGAGATTTTTCTTTATAAGCTAAAGCATCAGGCCAATCTTTTGGATATATTAAATCACATATTTTGAAGATATCAGAGATATTATTCTCAGTTTTATTTTGCCATTTTAAAAAAAATTTTTCTAACTCAATTCTCCTACTTTTTAATTTAATTTCTCTTATATCTTTTCCATTAATCTCTAAAAGATCATATGCAATAAAAATAATTGGATATTTTATTTGGATTGATCTAGTAGGAGATTTTCTATTTATTCTTTTCTGAAGTAAAGAAAAATCAAATGCAATTTGTTCTTTAAAATTCCAAACTAATAATTCTCCATCAAGAACAAAATCATCTTTTATATGTGACATTTTCTCTACTAATTCTGGGAAAGATTCATTTACTAATTCTTGCCCTCTTGTCCATAATGAAATATTGCCTGACCTTTTAATTAATTGCATCCTTATGCCATCGTATTTCCATTCAAATTGAAAATCATTTATTGAATTTTTGAAGATTTTATCTTCAATAGTATTTGCTAGAAGAAATGGAAATGGTTTTGAATTTAACTCTTGAAGATTGATATTCTTGTTAATTAAAAATTTATATGAATCAATTGAAGGTTTAAAATCACCCATCAACCTATGAGAAATAATCTCTTCCTCAATATTAATAAGTTTTGATATAGATTTTGTGATTAATCCGATAGAGACTCCTACTCTAAAAGTTCCTGTAAGAATTTTATTAAAAATTAGATGATTATCTTCAGGTAATGTTTCCCAAAGATTTTTAATTTCTAAATTTTTCTCCTCCTCATTAAGTTTTGATAATGCAGGTATTTTTTCGCTTAGTAATTCATTCAGACTTATATTTGATAATTTCTTTTTTTTAGAATTAGTTTTATTTTTAAGTAATAACGTTATTACCTCAGCAGAATCACCAACTTTTAAATAACATGTATCAATTAACCATTGAGGATATTCATATATTTGAGAAAAAAGATTTTTTAAATATCTTCCACTAATAAATCTCTTATTACTTTTTCCAGTTAGTAAATATATTGCCCATGAATTATCTATTGGATCATTAGATAAAAAATAATTCTTTAAAACTTCAATTTTATTATTTGTGCTATTAAATGAATCTAGATCGCTAAATAATTCTGAAAACTTTTTTAAGCTCATATTTATTCACTGAATAAAAGGACATTTATTGATTCCTTTTCCACTAAATATTTACTTAAGGCTTCACTATCTCCATGATGAAAAAATACATTTTTTGCTTCAGACTTTTTTACTACTTCGAGAATTCCATCCCAATCCGCATGATCAGAGATTGCAAATCCTTTATCGTATCCCGATCTTTTTCTTAGAGCTCTTATTGACATCCATCCACTCGCGAAAGCTGTTTGAAGGTTTTTGAAATTTTTTAAATAAGAACCCTTACTTAAAGATGGCGGTAATAATACTAGACTTCCTTTAAGTTCATCTATCTTTTTTTTATTTTCAATTTTTATAGTATCTTTAATATCAATTCCAAGTTCTCTATAACTATTATTCATTTTGTGAATACTGCCATGGGAATAAATATTGCCTTTAAAATTTGTTTGACTAATTTCGTTTAACAATCTCTGAGCTTTTCCAAGTGAATAGCAAAAAAGTAAAGATGTTTTATCTGGTGAATTAGTTATCCATTTTGAAATATCATTTGCTATTTTATTTGATTCATCCCACTTAAATATTGGCAAACCAAAAGTACATTCGCTTACTAAATAATCAGTTTTTACTATTTCATATTTTTTACAAGTCTGATCTTTTTGAAGCTTAAAGTCACCTGAAATTAGCCATTTTTCTTCAGCAAAAATAAACCTTATTTGACTAGATCCAAGTATGTGACCGGATGGATGAAAAGAAATATTAATGCCATTTATCTTAAATTCTTCTCCATATTCAAAAGTCTTAATTTTGATATTATCTCCAACTCTTTGTTTAAGAAGTATCGCAGTTTCTTTAGTAGAAATGTATTCTTCACAGCCAAATGTAAAGTGATCAAAATGAGCATGAGTTATTAATGCCTTTTTTACTGGCTTGCTTGGATCAATCCAAATATCAGCAAGTTCACAATAAAGATTTCCATCTTTATATCTAATTAAATATTCTTGTTTAGTTTTCAAAACTACATCTCTTACAATGAAGTTAATTTAGCTAATTATGCCCAAGCTTGTTTTGATAAAGCTATGGCTGAAATTGTTAGTAAAGCAATAATTACAAATTTGTTACTCCAATTAATCATGAAGGAACTAATTTTGTTGAAAGAAACTCTATTAGATGCCTTAATCTTTTTCTGATTTGTAATTGGATGAAATTCATTATTTTCTAAGCAATTTAGATTTTTAATCTCATTTATTAATTTAGATTCGCAAGTTGAGAGTTTTTCTACTTGATTTAATAAATCAATATCTTCTGGCCTTAATAAAGAATTTAATTCTTTAATTTGTCTTGCATTTTTCAAAAGAAATTCATCAACTATCTGATCTGTTCCTAATCCTTTCTTTATATTAAAAAGAATATCATCTCTATCCCAGGATTTTTCAAGTGAATTTAGAATTTTACTTATGCCCATTTTGAGTATTTTTACTTATGATATATTATTATTTTTTTCTTATGTGACTTATTCCTTTAAGAAATTAGAAAAAATTATTTTTATTTAAGATTTACGAATAAGTCTGTTTGCAAAATATTTTATCTTTACCTTTTCTATAGCTTTTTTGGAGCTGCTTTTGGTTTTAACTTTATTTAAATTGATCACTTCATCTGACGCATTTTTGCCGGTTTCAAAATAACTTTTAATTTTTTTTAATTCTCCCTCATTTAATCTTTTTGTCGCCCCCTTTGCGTTGATTCCAAGTTTCTTGCAGGCTAGTAATATTCTATTACTTTCGACATTAAGATCTTTGGCAATACTGAAAATTGGAGTGTTGATAGACATTATTTTCTTTACTATGTAATTTATTATTCATAGTATATTTATAAGTTAGAAATTAAATATATTTTTAACTATTATTAATTTCATAAAACTTTTTTAATTAGGCTACTTCCTCTTCGAAATTATTTAAATCATTAAACTTTTTCTTCATGGTTGGGTTATTTCTAGTTAATTTCTTTACTGTCAAATCTTGAGATTTGCTGTCAGCAGATAAAAGATGTTTTTTTGAGAGAACTAAAGCCTCCTTAGTTTTTTGTAAATGGGTTATTGATTTATCGATTTCTGAAATTGCATCATTAAATCTATCTTGGGCAAGTGAAACATTTTTCCCAACTGCATTTTTGAATTGTTCAAGTGTACTTTCAAAATTAGTTATGTCAAAATTCTCACGTTTCATTAAATCAATTTGTGATTTGTATTTTAAGGATTCCATAGATGCATTTCTTAGCAGAGAAATAATGGGCAGGAAAAATTGCGGTCTTATGACATACATTTTTGGGAATCTATGAGAAACATCTACTATACCTGCATTATAAAGTTCACTATCTGGTTCTAGAAGCGATACGAGTACTGCATATTCACAAGATTTTTGTCTTCTATCTTTATCTAACTCTTTTAAAAAATCTTCGTTTTTTCTTTTATTAATACCATTTAAACTTTCATTCTTCATCTCAAACATTATAGATACGACTTCAGTTTTATTTTCATCAAATTCTCTAAATATATAGTCGCCTTTACTTCCAGAAGTAGCATCATTATCCTTTTCGAAATATGAGTTTTTAAAAGCAGAAGCACGATTAAGATTAAATTGGGTTTCGCAATGGATTTCTAATGTTTCTCCTACCATCTTTGTAGATAATTTAGATTTCATTTCTCTTAACTCCTTAATAGTCAGGTCCCTCTCACTAATTTTGCTTTTATACTTTTCTTCAATTAGTTTTTCATTAATTGAATGTTCAAGCCTCATCTTTTCAATGGAATTTGTTAATGATGAGTTCTCTTTTTCTAAATTAGTAACAGCTTCACTAACCTTGTTTTTTAATGATAATTCTGAAATTAAAGACTGGCTTTTGATTTCATCCTTTAACTTGATTAATTCATTATTCAATGAATTAATTTTATTTGTTGCTTGATTTTTTAAATCATTAAGAGCATTTGTTTTCTTTTCTTCAGCTATTTTCAATCTAGATTCAAGAGTTTGGATCTCAGACTCTTTAATACGATTTTGCTCTATTAACTGTATTTTTAACTCTCGTTTTAAAATTTCTAAAGCTTTTTTATTATCTTCTTCAGCTAGCATAAGTCTTTCTTTTATTTGTTTATTAAATTCCTCGTCTTTTATCTGAAGAAGTATTTCTTCAAAGCTGGTGGGATCAATTCGGAAAGTTTTGCCGCATGAAGGACATTTAATATCTTTCATTTTTTAATTAAAAATTAATATTAGAAAGGATTTAATATTCGAATTATGTAAAAAGAATATTATTCTTGACTAAGAATAAACAATGATTCAATCTTATGCATTAAAAAATAAAATAATTACTCAATAAAAGTCATATTAATCCTGATTCCTTAAGAATATTTATTTTATTTGCTAATTCAATATCTGCAGAAGATATTGAACGGTCTAAAGTTTTGTGAGTTGAAACTGTATATCCACTATCATCAACAAATTCGTCTTCATTATCTTTTAAGCGGGCATTCTCGTTATGGAGATCTTTAAAATTATCTGACTTGTATATATTTGACTTACTGATATTACTATATCCAAAATTTGCAATTCCTCTGGCATCTAATGCTTCTTCAACTAATATTCCAACTACCTTAGATCTACTTATAGATTCGCTCTTGGATATTTCATCAATAATTTCAAGTACTCTTTTTCTAGGGAGATATCCTATTCTTTTAACTTTATTTTCCATGAGTCTATGCATATGTCAATATTGTAACACTTTTGTCAAATCAAATCAGGTTTTGATTAGTGGCACTTAAATTTAAATAATGATATTAAAGTATAATTTTAAAGAATACTCATACAAAGTTATTTCTCAAAAAGTCATGAGGATAGCTTCAAATGCTTTTTCTAAATACTCTTTCAGATTGTTTCGGATTTCTGAAATTTTCTTTATTTAATTTCAAATATTATGAAAGATAAACTTTATAATAATGCTGATAGCTTTGCAATGTCATTTGATGAGGAATGGGAAAATATTGATTGCGATGATATGCGATTAAAGATAGAAAAGGTATTTGCACTTTTATCAGACCACCCTTTTTTAATATCTAATCCAGAAAATGCTAGAAAAATGGCTGAATTTAGGATATTTTCATTAAAGAAATTTCAATAATTATTTTTAATTTTATTGAATTTAAACTCAATTATAAAAGAGTTAAATAGTTGGTGAATCAAAAAATCCCTTACTGAATAGAAATATTATTATGCCAATAATTGGACCTATCCCAAAAACAAAAAGAACTAATTTTGCAGAATTTTTTGTTTGACCTAATTTTTGATCTTTAAAATTTGAATTAGTTTGATTTTTTTTTGATTTTTTCTTTTTCATGATTGGTATATTACTATAAAGCAACTTTAAAATATTCTGATTTGTTGCAGAGTTCGAAATAATTTTCAGTTTAATAAAATTTATACTGGAATCAAAAAAAGACCGTGATGTATAATATAGAGACTATAACGCAAATATGAGTGCAACTAAGAGAGAGGAAGTATGTTCTCACCTACGATATATAAGGTTAGAGCTTAGAGAGATGCATCAAATGCTTATCAAAGAAGATTTAATGCCAGATCTTAACGAAGCTAAGGAAGTACATGCACAACTTGATGCCCTACTGAATTTGTTATCAGAAAAAAGAGTAAAGAAGATAAAAAGCCAATTTTGAAATTATTGTTTATTGAATAAGTTTAAAGATAATTTGTAGCTGATTCTATTCTTTTACGATTATCATGCATTTTTTCTAATTTATTGTAAATTTCTTTTATTTGGATTTGTATTAGATCAGTTGAATTTATGTTGCTCAATGCATCTAATGCGGATAGAAGGCTTTCCTTGGCTTCAATTAAATGTCTACATTCTTTACTGCCTGCTTCGTAAGACATAAGATTAGAATAAAAATTGAATTATCTCAAATATATTAAAAATTCTTCCGTATTGCTTGATACTCTTATTAAATCAACGCTTATTATTGTAATTTTCAATACAGAACAAGTGATTAATTTTACTAATATTCAATAAAAACACATGCAAGAAAACTCTAATGATTATGAATTCTGTATTAGGTTGACTTTAGATAATGCAAAAAAAAGAATTAATTTACTAGAAGATTCCAATAAAAAGTGCGTTATGGAAGAATATAGGGAATGGCTTAATGATGGTTTAAATAAACATACTGTTTTACTACTGAGAGATGATCCCATTATATAAAAATGATGTAAAAATATTTCTAATTCTTTGTACTCGAGGTAACCCTAAATAAAAAATAAAGACTTACAATAAAAACAGTTGTTAAAATAATAGTTAATGAGGAAAAATTATCCATACATTTATTAATTAATAAATTAATTTAACTATAGCAATATAATAAAGTAGATCTTAGTTTATTTCTCTTTGAGAAGAGAAAGAATAAATTTATGAAAATTTTCTCTCTCTAAAAATATTTTTTTTCTCTTATAGTTTTTAAATTTGTTAAAAATTAAATTAACTAAATGTTCTGAGTTTGGAGTCATATAGTAAATTTATTTTTCTAATAAATAAATTTTCTCTTTACCTATTCTATCTGGCTTTGTTATTTTACATCCTTTATCTTTTTCCATATTACAATCTTTTGTGGCAGGAACAGATTTCCAAGTGCAAATTTTTTCTTGGGAATCTTCTTTTAAAATATTCCATCCATCATCTAAGTATTCAGAAATACCATCCTCTTCACAGGAAAACCTGATTTCCATTCTTCTCTTTTCTGAACTTGAAATCTCATTAATATTTTTTTCCAAATTTTTTTTTTGATTATCTTTATTTATTGATGTCCTACAAGAACTTAAGAAAATTGCAATTAGAATTATTTGTAAGAATTGTTTGATTAAGTTCATTTCTCTAACTTTTGATAACTACAAATTATTCAAATTATAGTTTATATTGATTCTATTAATTTTAATAGTTTATCCATCTTATTCATCAAATATTTTACATCCTCTGGATTCGGTAATATTAATTCCTCTGTTACTTCCAAATGCATTTTCTTTAAGTTTTGCCTCAAATCTTTTAAATGCATTTTTACGTTTTCCTTCTTTTGTTTTGTATCAGTCATAGGATTAAAATTTAATCTTAATTAAACTTAAAGTTACTATCATAATATTTGGATGGTTATTAATAGAAATAATTTAAGATTTAATTTTTTAAATTTTCTATTTCATAAATTTCTTCGCCACCATAACAAAAA
>JAOIOX010000018.1 GCA_028140765.1 Prochlorococcus sp. AH-736-N03
AACTAGAAGATTATGAAGGATCTTCAAAAGATTATGGTATGTCTCTAAAAATTAATAATGCATCTTATATCGCCTTTAATAATAGAGGAGTGAGTAATTTTAAATTAAAAAATTACAAAATTGCTATTGAAGATTTTAAAAAATCACTAAAGTTTAATCCTAGGAACTATAGTACCCTCTACAATAAAGCACTTACGCATTTTGAATTGAACGAAATAAAAAAAGCTTGTAATGACTTAAAAAAGTCAATCAAGCTTGGTAAGGAGGTATTTAAGGGTGAGTATCTTAAAATATGCCCCTAAATTTTTTAACAAGAATTTTCTATTCTAAATATCTGAATCTATTCTATTTCTGCTAATTTAGCCTCTAGATTCTTAATTTCAGCTTGTAGTGATGAAGTATCTTCTCCTGCTGCTGCTGCTTTGGATAATTGTCTTTTTTTGAAATTCAATTTGCTAGTTAATTTTTTAGTTTTTAGTTCTCCAGGTTTATTGCCGCCGCCGCCGCCGCCGCCGCCGCAAGCTAAGAGATGGTTTTGGTTATGCATTACAGGCTCGACACTATCGGAGAAATGACTTGCAATTATTTCACCCCCCAAAAAGAAACTTGCTGGAATTGTGAACAATCCTACTAGTGAAAGTTTGATAAATTTGTTCAATTTCATTTAATAAAAAATTTTTATAATTCTATGCGTTCATAGTTTGAAAAAATATACGAAATAATAATATTTATAGATTTTGAAATATAGAGTATATTTATTTGGTTTTAAGTAAATCTTCGGCAAGTTTTGAACTTAATTTACTAGCTGCAAATTCTGAAAAATGGCTATAATCTAAAAACCAATTAGTGTTTTCTGCTTTTTGAGAATAATCAATAAAGGTTATATTTTTATTCTTTTTCAATTCAAAAAATAGAGTTTCTCTATAATCATTCTCAATTATGGACATTTCCCTTTCTAAAATTTTAAGTGGGAAAACTGGATCACCAATTAAATGTTTTATCCCAATTAAATATCTATAATCATCGCCATTCAATTGTTCCTCTGAAAGGGAACTAAAATAATTTGGTGCATATACATAAAAATATTTGATATCTAGATTAAGATTAGCAGTCGAACTAATATTCCTTAAGGTAGATTGTATTGCATAATTTTTTATCTTCTTATATTTTTCATAATTTAAATTCAGTCTTTTTTTCAATACCTCTCTAAGATTTTTATTTTTTATTTCAGATTTTAAATATATAGTTAACTGTTTCTTTTCATAAATTCCTGGCTTCACTTTATTTCTAGATTTCAAGTCAGCTAAATAAGAGAGAAAATTGCTGCTTTTTCTTATCGAATTTAAAAATGTAATAAAGCCACTTCTCATATTTCCTAATGAACTACTCGTTAAAAAATTTATGTACTCAATATTATTTTTGTCAATCATCATCCCATTAGCAAAACTATATTCGTTTCTATTTTCATTATTTTCAGATAAAAGCCTTATAAAATTCCAAAAGTCTTGGATACCTCCAAAACTTACTATAAATTTTAAAGGTGGTAAGTCATCCTTAAAGGGTTCAGCATTTAAATATCTAAAAGTCTCTACGTGCTCTTGCCATGTATTGAAACCTGAATAAGCAGCGTTTATAAGATCAATTTTGGAGTTTTTATTTCTTAGATTTGTCTCTAACTGACTAGCAAAAGTTTTCTCATTATCAAATCCATAAAGTCCTTCTCCCATCGCAACACTATTTCCAAGAAGCAAAATTCCAAATGTATCCTTTTTCTTATTGTCATGTTCAAAAGGTGTTTTAATAAAACCATTTCGATCGCAAATTAAAAATTTATAATTTTTGGGATTAGTGTTTTTATTATCACAATTTTCTCTCCAACCAGTTAAAGAATCATATTTAGTTCCATTAGTTAATTTAGTATTTGCTTTATTTATAAATAAGAAGGTAATTTCCAAAATTAAAATTATTATTGGAATAAACAAAGTCGTATAAACGATAAATTTTATAACTTCCCTTTTACTTTTCATTAAGAAAAATTATTAATTGATTACTTAATATATTTTAAAAAAAATATCAAATCCAACAATTCAAAATCATAAAGACCTCATCAACAAATGCTAAATCGCAATGTAAGTAAATGGAACTATAACTTGCACGACGCTTATTATTAAAATAACAAAAATCGCCAACAGAATTGCAGTTATCAAAGCAGCTTGAATGGGTGTTGCATTCTTCCAAGCCGATACAATGATATGTTTTAAAAATCGAAAGAAACTAAACATTTTTAATTTTCTAAGTTTTTCTTTTTAACAATCCTAAGTCAGTCAAAAGATAACTTAATTTTGTTCTCGAACAAACCATAAGTCCATCAACCAAGTCAAAGCAGGTAGGGTCACCACTGACATTTAATGAAGAATTAGCAAGTATTTCGATTCCCATTGGTTCTAACATAGATAGTAACTTGTCTAGAGAAGAGTTATTTTTAACAATTTGAATACGTGCAGTTCCATCAACATGGGTTGTAGGGAATTCTAAAGAAATATTATCTTCAAGACATTGGCACGTTGCACTCATAGATTTATAACAATCAATAATTTCAGGCCTTAATTTATAAAATTTTTTTGCAATTTCATATCTCATCGCTGGAGCAGTTGGCCTAAAGGGGCTTCGATTCTTAATTACAGTATTTAATCTATTCACAGCATATTTATTTTTTCCATCACATAATAGAGATCTGTTTCCCAATGCTCTTGGGCCTGTTTCACTGCTCGATAAAACTGTTCCAATAATTTCACCTTTACTTATTAGTTCAGCGGCTTTTAAAAAAGCGTTCTCTTCACGCCTCTCTAAAAAAGTAAATTCATTAAAAATAATTTGTTCTGTAAGTAATTCATCATTTCGTTTTTCTTTTAAAGATGGAAAGAAAGAGGGCTTTGAAATTTTTATATCACTAAATGAATTGGATTTTAAATGACAATAAAACGCTGCCCCAATAGCACACCCAGCATCCCCAGGGTTAGGTGGGATAATTATTTCATCTACAAAAGGCATTTGCGCAAGGTGATCAATTGATGATGAGTTCATAGAAACTCCTCCTGAAAACAGAAATCTTCTGGAGCCAGTTATTTTATGGGCATGTGTGAAAATTTTTCTTAGAAGATAAATTGTTAAATCTTGCGCTCCCCTTGCGATGTTTGCACACCTTTGAAAATCAATATCCCCAGGGATAAGTTGATCAAAAGGATTGCGTGCAGGACCTAATAAATCTTTTAATTTGCTACTAAATGAGTTTGATGTTGATATATGATAATCGAAATAGCTCATGTCGGAAATCATTTTATTAGAGGAGGAATCCCAATCCATTAGCCCCCTCACTAACTTTGCTAATTTACTATTTGAATCCCCATAAGAAGCCAATCCCATAACTTTATATTCACCTTCATTAATTGCGAACCCTAAGTAATCAGTAATACTTGAATAGAAAAGGCCTAATGATACAGGATATGGGCATTCCCATAATTCATTAATCTCGGTGGGATCAACTATTTGACTAATTGAAGCAGTGCTCCTATCTCCAAACCCATCAACAACCACAGAGCAGATATCTTTTTTAGAATTTGAATATGCAAGTGCAGTCAGCGTATGTGAAAGATGGTGATCTGAATAAATTAATTTGGTTTCTAATCCTTTAAAAAATTTTGCAAAATCTAAGAAACAAGAAACTGAAGAACGATTAAAATTACGAAACTGATGAGTGAGCAAATCTAAGCTTCTTGGCATATGCAAAGAAGCTTCTTTCACGATATGCAAGAATGCACTTAAGGGTCTTTCATAGAAAGCAACTCTCTCAATGTTATTTATCTTTAGATTATTAGAATCTAATAATTTATTAATTGATCTTCTTGGAAAGGATTTATCACCTTTTATTCGACTTAGAGACTCTTCTCGGCAAAAATCAATAAGGACTCCATTTCTATCAACTAATGCAGCAGAAGATTCATGATTATAACCAGTTACACCAATAAACATTTTCAATAATTACAGTTTCTCTAAAGAATAGAATTAGATGAAATATTCATAAGATTTTTATCTTTTCTTTGAAATTCATTTAAATTCAATTTCTTTGCAATGGTGCCAGCTAAATAAGCCATTGTTTTATAGAGAGGAGTTAAAAGCCTATCAAGAAACTTTAAATTAGCATCATATATTTTTCTTCCTTTATTATTAATAGTCTCTCTAATACGGTAAATCATTAACTGCCAAGGTTGCAAAGCTGGATAGTGATTTAAGAAATGTTTTTTAGCCATTCCATGATGCCTTAACTCATCTGACATAATGCTTGAAATTTCTGCCCCTTCCTCAGTTCTGCGGCCAACCAAAGTTAATATATTTTCAAAAGATGATTTAGCTAAAAGTTCGTTCGTATAAACAAAAGCTATAAAATCCTTCAATTTCATCTTTTCGATCAGAAACCCTTGTTTGGAAATATAACCCTTTGTTATTAACGAAGGAGGTTTGAATCTAAAATCTCTAGCTATTTTAATTGAGGCTCTTTTTCCTCTTACAGAAAGCATTTTAAAAAAAGATCTCGCATGATTATATTCATCTTTAGCATGCATGAAGTAACCCAAGGCTTGCCGGGGTGAATTAGTTCTCTTGCATGCTGCAAGCATTTCTAAAGCTGAGGCTAGCTCAGCATGAGCCGTTTCATAAAAAATAGGAAGTTCTGAGATAATCTTTTTCATCTTTTTCTAAACATTGAATAAAAACTCCATTACATCTCCTTCATTTACAATATATTCCTTACCTTCACTTCTTAAAAGACCTTTAGTTTTTGCGTTGGCAATTGAACCTGAATCAATTAAATTTTGATATGAAATAGTCTGAGCTCTTATAAATCCTTTTTCAAAATCACTATGAATCACTCCTGCTGCCTGTGGAGCAGTCATCCCATCTTTTATTGTCCATGCTTTAGTCTCCTTTTCTCCGGTAGTAAAATAAGTTTTTAATCCCAATAATTTATATGTTGATCTTATTAAAGAACTTAATCCCCCTTCTTCTACTCCTAAACCCATAAGGTAGTCTTTTTTATCTTCTGGTTCTAACTCTATTAATTCAGATTCGACTTGTGCTGATATTTTTATACATTCTGTATTTTCATTACTTGCAAAACTCTGAACTTGTGATGAGAAATCATTACCTTCAGCTAAATCATTTTCATTCAAATTTGTTGCGTAAATAATAGGTTTAGCAGTAAGGAAGCCTAGTTGCTTAATTATTAAATTTTCTTCTTCGCTCAAAGATATTGATCTTACTGAAAGTCCTTTCTGTAGCTCTTCTTCAATTTTTTCTAGTAAATTATCTTCTCTTGCTACCTCTTTACTAGTTCTAACCTGTTTTTTAATTCTTTCTCTTCTTTTTTGGAGTTGGGATAAATCAGCTAAATTCAATTCCAGATTAATTATCTCAATATCATCTAAGGGGTCTACCTTACCAGAAACATGAATTACATCACTATCTTCAAAGCACCTCACAACATGAACTATTGCATCAACCTCCCTAATGTTTGATAAAAATTTATTTCCCAAACCCTCTCCTTTACTGGCCCCTTTTACTAGTCCTGCGATATCTACAAATTCAATTTTTGTTGGGATAATATTTTGGCTAGAACTTAAATCACCTAACTCTTGTAACCTTTGATCTGGGACGGAAACTATACCTTTATTGGGTTCTATAGTACAAAAGGGAAAATTAGCTGCTTGAGCTTTAGCATTTTCTACAAGTGCATTAAATAAAGTTGATTTTCCAACATTTGGTAATCCAATAATACCGGCTTTTAACATTTGAAAAAATTTATGGAAAAATTATTCAGAAAACATCTTCTAGTAATATAGTATTTACTTAACCAATCTTGGATAAGTTAATTATAATCGACTTGATTATTTATTTAGTTCCCAAATATTCTCAATTACTTTTTTTCAAAAGAAATGCTTGATTTAATAAAAAAAAATATAAATCTAAGAAGTGGAATTATATTACTTTCTTTAACTATATTTTTCGTTTTCATAACCAATTCCTTCAAGAAAAATAAATCAAAAGACATTTCTGATTTTGTAGTTCAAGTTGAAAAAGGAATCCTCTCAGATTCAATTAATACAAGTGGTGAAGTAAAAGCAATCAGGACAAGCAATATTGGACCTAGGAAGCAAGGTATAATAAAAGAAATCAAAGTAGATGAGGGCGATCTTGTAAAAAAAGATCAGGTTTTAGCTTCACTTGATAATGAAGACTTTATCTATAAAATTGAAGAACTTGAATTAAATGTAGAAAGACAAAAAAATGAATTTTTAAGAAGAGAATATTTATATCAAGAAGGTGCTGTAAGCAAAGAAGATTACGAAAGTTACAGAAATAACTACAACATTAGTCGCGCCAAACTTAATGATGCAAAAGCTGAAAAAAGTTTCTATCTAATTAAAGCTCCTTATGGAGGAAAGATAACTGCAAAATATGCGGAGATAGGATCTTATGTCACACCAAGTACAAATTTAAGTTCAGACACTAAAACCAAAAACTTTATTTTTGAACTATCAGAGGGTCTAGAAATTGTTGCCAAAGTTCCTGAAAGTGATATAGGCAGAATAAAAATAGGTCAGGAAGCCTCAGTAAGAATTGAGGCTTATCCCTCAAAAAAATATAGTGCCATAGTTAAGAAAATAGCAACAAGAGCTGTAAAAGATAATAATGTAACCTCATTCGAAGTAACTTTAAATTTTAAAGATATTTTTGAAGAAATTAAAATTGGAATGACTGCAGATCTTGAATTTAGAGTCGAAGGTAATGAAGAAAAAATCCTAGTGCCAACAGTTTCAATTGTCACAGAAAAAGGTGAAAAAGGAATTTTGAAAGTTGATAAAAATAATTCTCCCAAATTTGAAAAAATCGAAATTGGTATCAGTAGTGGAAATAAAACTTCAGTGATTGATGGATTAGAACCTGGAGAGCAAATCTTTATTGATATTCCACCTTGGGCTAAGAAGAGAAAATGAGTTTAAAATCCAAAAACTCTAAAAAACCAATTTTACTTTTAGTCGATGGCCACTCACTTGCTTTTAGGAGCTTCTATGCATTTAGCAAAGGGATTGATGGAGGTTTAACCACCAAAGAGGGATTTCCAACAAGTGTCACTTATGGATTTCTAAAAAGTCTTCTGGATAATTGCAAAAATATTAGTCCTGAGGGTGTTTGTATTACGTTTGATACCGAAAAGCCAACTTTCAGACATGAATTAGATCCAAATTATAAGGCCAATAGAGATGTAGCACCAGATGTTTTTTTTCAGGATATTGAACAGCTAGAAATCATTTTAGAAGAAAGCCTTAATTTACCAATTTTTAAATCTCCAGGATACGAAGCAGATGATCTTTTAGGCACAATTGCAAATGATGCTTCTTCTAAAGGATGGTGCGTGAATATTCTTTCTGGAGATAGGGACTTATTTCAATTAGTAGATGATCAAAAAGATATTTATGTACTTTATATGGGTGGTGGTCCATATGCGAAAAGTGGTAATCCAACTCTTATGAATGAAAATGGAGTAAAAGAAAAATTAGGTGTTGCGCCAGAAAGAGTAGTTGATCTTAAAGCCCTAACTGGTGATAGTTCTGATAATATTCCGGGCATTAAAGGGGTAGGTCCAAAAACTGCAATTAATCTACTAAAAGAGAACGACACTCTTGATGGAATATATCAGGCTTTGGACAAGATTCAGCAGAACAATGATAAGAAATATAAAGGATTCATCAAAGGTTCAGTTATAGAAAAGCTCAGAAACGATAAACATAATGCTTTTCTTTCCAGGGATTTAGCAAAAATAAATACTGAGGTGCCTTTGATTTTAAGTAACGGTTATGAATTAAAGAATATAAATCAAGAACTACTTTCAGAGTCACTGCAAAAACTAGAACTATCAACACTACTTAGACAAATTGATATTTTCAATTCAACTTTCAGCAAAGGTGGTTTTGACAAAAATAATGTAGCGAAAGAGGAGAAGAAGGCACCAAAAGTTTCAAGTAATAATGAATTAGAAAATAGTGAAAATAAAGTCCCACAAATCAAAGTAACTGTTGTAAATGATTTCGAATTACTTGATAAATTAATTCAAAGATTAGACAAGACCAATCAAATAGTTTCCTTAGATACAGAGACCAATAGTTTGAATCCAATCGATGCAGAACTTGTTGGGATAGGGTTATGTCTTGGAGAAGAAAATGATGATTTATTTTATATACCTCTCGGTCATCAAACAAAAAAAGAGACCCCCAATCAATTATCAATTGAAGATGTTTTCTCAAAGCTAAGAAATTGGATAGAAGATCCAAACAAAGAAAAGGCACTCCAAAATTCTAAATTTGATAGGCAAATATTTTTTAATCATGGACTTGATCTTAAAGGCGTAACCTTTGACACCTTGTTAGCAGACTACCTTCTTAATAATCAGGAGAAGCATGGGTTAAGTGAAATTAGTTTTAGATTATTTGGATTTAAGCCCCCTTCATTTAAGGAAACAGTTGGGAAGAATAAAGATTTTTCATTTGTTGATATTGATGAAGCAAGTATTTACTGCGGTTATGATGTTTTTTTAACTTTTAAGATTGTCAAAATTTTTAAAGAAAGATTTTCTAAGGAAAAAGATGAATTAATCAAATTGTTCGAAGAAATCGAGCTGCCTTTAGAGCAGGTATTATCCCAAATGGAAATGAATGGCATAACAATCGACATCCCTTATTTGGATAAACTCTCAAAAGAGCTGAAAAGTACCTTAGAAGATATTGAAAGTAAAGTTTATGATTTAGCAGAGGAGACCTTTAATCTATCTTCACCAAAACAACTTGGAGAGATCTTGTTTGAAAAATTAAATTTGGATAAGAAAAAATCACGGAAAACAAAAACAGGATGGAGTACAGATGCGGTAGTTCTGGAAAGATTAGTCGACGAACATGAAATAATCCAACATTTAATAAAACATAGAACTCTTAGCAAATTACTTAGTACCTATATTGATGCTCTTCCAAATCTTATTAACGAAAAGACAGGAAGAGTTCATACAAACTTTAATCAAGCTGCTACAGCGACTGGAAGATTAAGTAGTAGCAATCCTAATCTTCAAAATATCCCGGTTAGGACTGAATTTAGTAGGAGAATCAGAAAGGCATTCTTACCTGAAAAAAATTGGAAACTTTTATCAGCTGATTATTCTCAGATAGAATTAAGAATCCTTGCTCACTTAGCGGATGAAGAAATACTAATAAATGCATTTCATAAAAATGATGACATTCACTCTTTGACTGCAAAATTAATTTTTGAGAAAGAAAAAATTTCATCTGATGAAAGGAGAGTTGGGAAAACAATAAATTTCGGAGTTATCTATGGTATGGGAATTAAAAAGTTTGCACGTTCTACAGGAGTAAGTACTCCAGAAGCAAAAGAATTCCTAATAAAATACAAAGAAAGATATTCAAAAATCTTCAAATTTCTTGAACTTCAAGAAAGGCTTGCCTTATCAAAAGGTTATGTAAAAACAATTTTTGGTAGAAAGAGAGAATTTAAGTTTGATAAAAATGGACTTGGAAGATTAATAGGAAAAGATCCTTACGAAATTGACTTGCAATCTGCAAGAAGAGCTGGCATGGAAGCACAGTCATTAAGAGCCGCAGCAAATGCCCCAATTCAGGGTTCAAGTGCAGACATTATTAAAATTGCAATGGTTCAACTAAATAAGAAATTCATAGAAATGAATGTTCCCGCAAAAATGCTTTTACAAGTACATGATGAATTATTGTTTGAAGTTGAACCAGATTCTTTGGAAATTACGACGAAATTAGTAAAGAAGACTATGGAAGATTGTGTAAAATTAAATGTGCCTCTTTTAGTTGATATTGGTATTGGAGACAATTGGATGGAGACAAAATAAACCTTATGAAAAACTTAATTTAAGATGATCAAACTTTTTAATACTTTAAGCAAAAGAGTTGAGGTTTTTAAGCCTATCGATGATGTCGTTAAAATTTATTGTTGTGGAGTTACTGTTTATGATTTATGTCATCTTGGTCATGCCAGAAGTTATATAGCTTGGGATGTATTGAGAAGATTTTTAATTTACAGTGATTTCAAAGTGAAGTATGTTCAAAATTTTACCGATATTGATGACAAGATCTTAAAAAGAGCTAAAGAAGAAAGCAGTTCAATGAAGGAAGTATCTGAAAAAAATATTATTGAATTTCACAAAGATATGGATTCTTTAGGAATAATGCGTCCGGATAGTATGCCAAGAGCAACGAATCATATATGCAATATCTGCTCCTTCATAACAATCCTTGAGGACAAAGGTTATGCATACTCTAGGGATGGAGATGTTTATTATTCTGTTTTTAAAAATAAAAATTATGGAAAGCTAAGCAATCAAAAAATACAAGAACAAAATATCAATCAGCAAGGAAGAATGGCTAATAATGAAAATAGTAAAAAACTTAATCCACAAGATTTTGCACTATGGAAAAAAGCCAAAGATGATGAACCATTTTTTGATTCTCCATGGGGTAAAGGTAGGCCAGGATGGCATATTGAATGTTCAGCGATGGTTAAAGATGAATTAGGAGATACTATTGATATCCATTTAGGTGGTTCTGATTTGATTTTTCCACATCATGAGAATGAAATCGCCCAATCAGAGGCCGCCAATGGTAAAAAGCTAGCGAACTATTGGTTACACAATGGGATGGTCAATGTAAATGGACAAAAGATGAGTAAATCCCTTAAAAATTTTAAAACTATCAGAGAGCTAATTAAGTCAGGTATAAGCCCTATGACTTTGCGATATTTTGTTATGACTGTGAATTATAGAAAACCACTTGATTTTACTGAAGAAGCTTTAAGGAGTGCTTCAGAAGCTTGGAAAAACATTAATGTAGCCCTTTCTTTTTTGGACTTTACAAAAGATGCTTTTAAATCTATTGATAAAAATGAATCTATCGAAGACGAATATAAAGAGAGAATAAGCTTTGAATTATCTCAAAAAAAGCTTAAATTTTCTGAGGCTCTTGGAAATGACCTTAATACAGCAGGTGCTATTGCAATTATTTACGATTTAGCAAAACCATTAAAAAACTTTTTAAACCAATTTCAAAGGGTCGAAGGTTTTAAAATAGATCTAAATGAAAAATTCTTTCTACTTGAGAATTTTAAAACTCTTGAAAAGTTAACTGAGGTACTTGGTCTTAAAAAAGAGATTTTAGTAAAAGAAAGTAAAATAACAGAAGAAGAAATATCAATGCTTATTAATGAAAGATTGAAAGCAAAAAAAGAAAATAATTATACGAAGGCCGATGAAATTAGGAATTTATTAAAAGAAAAAGGCATCGAACTTATTGATCAATCAAAGGAAATAACAACATGGATAAAGGTCTAAATTTTAAGAAAAAAACCAATTTGAAATTTTTGTTTTTTAAATACACCTTTAAATGGGAAGATATTAGAAATATCAGAGAAAATTGAAATACATTACTGTGCTCGGTTCTACTGGTTCAATTGGGACTCAAACTCTCGAAATAGCCTGTGAGCAGCCTGATAAGTTTAAAGCCGTAGCTCTTTCGGCAGGAAGAAATATTAATTTATTAACAGAACAAGTTAAAACACATAAACCAGAAGTAGTTGCGATTGAGGATGAAAATCTTATAGAAGATTTAAAAGATAATATTAATAACTTAGATTTGGATAGTGCTCCCTTGGTTTTGAGTGGAAAGGAGGGGATTAACACTGTTGCAGCATGGGATAAGGCAGATACTGTAGTTACAGGGATAGTAGGATGTGCAGGCTTAATTCCAACAATGTCAGCAATTAATGCTGGGAAAAATATTGCACTTGCTAACAAAGAAACTTTAATTGCGGCAGGACCAATTGTTATTCCTGCATTAAAGAAAAATAATAGTAGGCTTTTACCTGCAGATTCAGAACATTCTGCTATCTTTCAATGTTTACAGGGATTACCCAATTATGAAAATGCAGATTTTTCAACAGGAGAGATGCCTAAAGGTTTAAAAGCCATACATTTAACAGCTTCTGGTGGTGCTTTCAGAGATTGGGCGGTTGAGGATTTAAAACATGTCACAGTGGAAGATGCAACTTCACATCCTAATTGGGATATGGGAAAGAAAATAACTGTAGACTCTGCAACTCTTATGAATAAAGGATTAGAAGTTATAGAAGCTCATTATTTATTTGGGACCTCTTACGAAAATATCGAAATAGTTATCCACCCTCAAAGTATTATTCATTCAATGATTGAGATGGAAGATTCTTCAGTATTAGCTCAATTAGGTTGGCCAGATATGAAACTACCCATTTTATATGCGATGAGTTGGCCTGAAAGATTTAAAACAAATTGGAAAAGATTAAACCTAAGTGAAATTGGAAAATTAACTTTTAAAGAGCCAGACGAGTTTAAATATCCATGCATGGGACTTGCCTATGCCGCAGGAAAATCTTCTGGGACTATGCCTGCAGTCTTAAATGCTGCTAATGAAATGGCTGTTGAACAATTCCTTAAAGAAAAAATTTCTTTTCAAGAAATTCCAATATTTATAAGTAAAGCTTGTGAATCACATTTGGAGAATTTGAATTTGAGTCCCGAATTGGAGGATATTCTTGAAGTAGACAATTGGGCCAGACTTTTTGTTGAGCAAGAAATTAAAAAAGGAAAAAAATACGTAAGTATTGGATAAAAGTGAATATAAAAAAACATCTTCTACTATGCGCAACACCCACAAAACAGAAATGCTTTAAAGGTAATGAAGGTCAAAAAACATGGGAATGTCTGAAAAAGACTTTAAAAAAATTTGAGAATGATCCCTGTACAAAAAACGTTCATATATTAAGATCAAAAGCTGACTGTTTAAGGATATGCAAAAACGGCCCAATTCTTCTTGTGTGGCCAGATGGAATTTGGTACGAGAAAGTTTCTCCAGAAAAAATTTCTGAAATTTTTTCCTCACATATTATTAATGGTAAGCCAATAGAAAAATGGATTTTTAAAAAAACACCATTTTTAAATTGTCCTAGATACTAATAAACCAGTTCTTTACTACTTCATCTGACCAGCAGCCATTAATAGAGTGAAAACCATTATGACCTCCTTTTTCAGTTATAAAAATATTAAATTTATCAATAAATTTTTCTCTTAAATTCAAAGTTGCATTATATGGAACCCAAGGATCATCCTTGGCATGAATAAAAAGCATTTGAGGTAATTTTTTTATTGAGTTTTGGATTCTAAATATTGGAGAAGCTTTAACATAATAATCCTCTAAAGAATCAAATCCCCAACTTGGAGCTGTAAATTTCTGATCAAATTCCCTTATACTTTTTAAAGTTCTAATTTTTTTTCTTAATTTCTCATTATTAAGAATTTTGCCCTCATCATCAAATCCCTCCCATAACTGATTTTTTAAGCGATGAAGTAACCATTTTTGGTAGATATAATTTCTAGATTTTTCAATACAGAGACTGCATGATGATAAATCTAAAGGGCTACTCACACAGGCTAGGCCATCTAAAAGTTTTTCTCCTTTGTTTTCATCGTAATCTAAGCAGGCATTTAAAAGAATTGTTCCGCCTAAAGATAATCCAACTCCGTAAATTGGAAGATTATTCATCTTAATGAGATCTTTAAACTCTAAATTAATGAATTTTTTAAAATAATTAATTGCTGAAATAACATCACTGGAGCATCTAGCACAATAATTTCCTTTAGCTAAATATCTCGCAGATCCAGATCCTCTTAAATTTAATTTAAGAACTCCAAAACCATTATTTGCTAATTTCCTAGAGATTCTTCTTAAACCAAACCGTTTAGTTGAGCCCCCTAAACCATGTGTAACGATTACAAAACCCCTAAGTGAGTCTAAGTTTTCAGGTAATTCTAAAAACCCTAGAAGATAATCACATTCAAATTTTTTAGAAAGAATTTTATTAATCGGAAAGAATATTTTTTTATTTTTTTTTGATTTACCAAAATCAATAACAAAAGTATCTCTCAAAGTTTGTAAGTCACCACCTATCCAAGGTAAAACTTCTCGAAATGGCTTATTTTTTACGTAATCTGAAAAACTAAAAGATATACTATTATTTCTCTCCAACCCCAAGATCCTTTAATTCTCCAATCAAATCATTCAGTACCTTTTTTGCATCACCAAAGACCATTGAGGTATTTGGCAAATCAAATAAATCATTTTTTATTCCGGAGTAACCTGCACTCATACCACGTTTAATTACAAATACCGTTCTTGCTTCCTGCACATCAAGAACTGGCATGCCATATAAAGGAGAAGAGCTATCATTTTTAGCTTGAGGATTAACCACATCATTTGCTCCTAAAACTAAAACAACATCCGTTGCTGGAAAATCAGGATTTACAACGTCCATCTCTTTAAGTTGTTCGTAAGGAACATCTGCTTCTGCTAAAAGTACATTCATATGTCCAGGCATTCTCCCTGCTACTGGATGAATTGCGTAAACAACTTCAATACCGTTTTGCTCTAGTTTTTTTGTCACTTCCCTTAAAGTATGTTGAGCTTGAGCTACCGCTAGACCATAACCAGGAACAATAATTACCTTATTGGCTGCCTCTAAAGTTAATGCACATTCTTCAACACTGCAAGAAGTTATATTTGTATATTCTCCTGAACCAGAAGAGGCTGTACTTTGTGCAGATAAAGATCCTCCAAAAAGAACAGAGACTAATGATCTATTCATACCCTTGCACATTACTTGAGTAAGTATTAGGCCTGCTGCTCCAACCATTGCTCCTGCTACTATCAAAAGCTGACTATCTACAACGAAACCTGCTGCTGCTGCTGCAATCCCTGAATAACTATTTAATAAAGATATAACAACTGGCATATCAGCTCCACCAATTGGTAAAGTAACTCCAATACCTAATAAAGAAGAAACTATAACTAAAAGCCAAATGGAACTTGTATTGCCGTTTATCAAATCAAAAAAGGCTATTAAGGAAGCAACTGCAAAAACAATATTTACAAAATGTCTAACTTTGCTCTGAGTCCATACTGGAGTTGACAACCAACCCTGTAACTTTGCCATCGCCACAATTGAACCTGTGAAAGTTATCGCACCAACAAATATAGAAACAGATATTGAAACTTCGTTAATCAATGACTTAAAAAAATCAAGATTTTCTACACTATTTGATATAGGGAAAATAGCTACTCCTAAGGCCACTAAAAGTGATGACATTCCTCCACAACCATTGAACAATGCTACTGTTTCAGGCATGGAGGTCATAGGTACTTTTTTTGCAAGAATTGCTCCGAATAAACTACCTAAGATTGATCCAATTATTATCCAAATCCAAGACTGAATAGCAATTCCAGAAGTGCCTAAATAATAAGAAAGTAATCCTACTACTGATAGCGACATTGCAAATGCAGCTAATCTATTGGCATCCCTTGCTGATTTTACTTTTGACAATCCTTTTATTCCCAAAGCCAGTAAAAGTACTGCTAGAAGGTCAATAACGAATTTAATGATTACAGGTAGATTCATGTTAAAAATTACTTCTTATTTGATGGTTTACGACTAAACATCGCGAGCATTCGATCAGTTACAAAGAAACCTCCTACAACGTTGAAAAGAGCAAATCCAAGAGAAACTGAACCAATGATTAAAAGTGGTACATTACCTTCTGCTTTTACAATTAAAGTCAAAGCTGCAAGCATTGTTATTCCTGAAATTGCATTTGCTCCACTCATTAAAGGTGTGTGAAGAGTAGGAGGAACTTTTCCAATTAACTCGAGACCTAATAAACTACCAAGTAAAAGAACCCAAAGAAGACTTATAAAAGACATAATTTTAAAACCTCAATTTTCAAAAACTTTATTTTGAAGAACAACTCCTTCATCGCTTAATAAACATCCAGAAATGAGTTCATCCTCTTTATCTAATTTAATTACACCATCTTTTATAAATGGTGTAATCAAAGATGTTAAGTTCTTAGCATAAAGTGAACTTGCATCATAAGGAACTGAAGAGGGTAATTCGCCCGCTCCTATAAGTTTTACCCCATCTTTGATAATAGTTTCATTTGATTTTGTTCCTTCGCAGTTGCCTCCCTGAGAAACTGCTAAATCAATAACTACTGCTCCAGGCCTCATTTTTTCAATCATGGGAGCGTCAATTAAAACAGGGGCCTTCTTACCTAGAACTTGCGCAGTACATATAGCAACATCAGCTTCAGATAAATATTTAGTTAAAGTTGCCTTCTGTTTTGAGAGGAATTCGGGTGTTACAGCTTTTGCATAACCTCCTGCTTCTCCAGGCTTTTCCTCAACTTCAGGAAGTTCTATAAATCTAGCTCCGAGGGACTCTACTTGTTCTTTAACAGCAGGTCTAATATCAGATACGAATACTATCGCTCCAAGTCTTTTTGCTGTCGCAACTGCCTGTAATCCTGCTACGCCTCCACCAAGAACAACTACTTTGGCAGGTTGGACTGTCCCTGCTGCAGTCATAAGCATTGGAAAATATCTATCTAACTCACTTGCAGCCAAAAGAACTGCTTTATATCCAGCAATATTGGCCTGTGAAGAGAGAACATCAGAAGATTGAGCTCTACTAATCCTCGGAAGCAACTCTAGTGATAAAGCTGAAATCTTATTACTATTAATAATCTTGAGAAGCTCCTTATTGCCATATGGATTAAGAAGACCAAGAAGAACAGCGCCTTTCTTTAACTTAGTTAAATTATCCTCTGATGGTGCTTGAACACAAAATATTAAGTCCGCTTCACCCCAAATTTTTAGATCTGAGCTGTTTATTATTGTTCCGCCCGATTCTTCATATGATAAGTCACTAAATCCTGATAATTTTCCTGCTGAACTTTCAATATAAACATCACATCCAAGGCTTTTTAATTTCTTTACCGCTTCTGGTGTAGCTGAAACTCTCCTTTCACCAGAGCTTGTTTCGGAAGGAATAAGTATCTTTGTCAATTTATCTATTTTTTTTAACATACTAAATATAAATTGAAGAAAGTCAAAAGTCTTGGATTTTTGTTAAAAATATATTTTCTTTTCTGTAATAAATAGCTATCTAGAATATATAGGTACTAAATAATCCAATGAGTATAAAAGCAATCGAATGTCCTGATGGAGTATGTCACAGTCATCATGGTGGTCATGCCGTTCCAAGACAAGCTATGCAGAAAAATCTAGAAAAACATGGTAAAGACTGGTGCGAGAAATTAGCAGAGAGAATTTATGAAATGTCAGTTGATACTTATTCACAGACAGTCATGCCTAGTCTTCACTCAGCAGGTTGGCAAAGAAGACATTTAGACTGGGAATTTAAGCTGGCAGAAAATGATTCTGAACCTGATGAAGCTCTTGTTGAAGGAATTATTAATGCCACAGAAAGCTTTCTAAGAAGTAGTGAGGTGCATCGATTATTTATTCAGGAATTAGTCCAGGGCACATTTGAGGAAGCAAATGACAAAAAAATAATTTCTAAAGCAATAAAATCCATCATTGAAGAAGAAATTGTTAGTTCACTAAGAGAAAAGAAAGAAACTCTTTTAAAGAAAATATCCGCAAAATTAATATCAGAAGAAAAAGTTAGTGAGGAACTTGCAATAAATTCAGCTAAAGAGGGTTTTGAGGAAGTGGAAAGACTACTTGCAAATCACAGCGAGGCAGTCTAACTCTATTTCTTTATTTTTTCTTTATAATTTACCCAAAAATTGGCCCAAATATAAATTAAAGATTAAATTATTGTTTGGAAGTACAAAGTTGTAACTTATTAGACAATACATAGGTTATCTGGTGTGTTTATCTATATACAACTTAAATCTTTGAATGGACAATTTCATTAGAAAAAGGATCGACATAGCGACCTGTTGGGCAACCAATAGAATTTCTGCAATGGACACTTTAGAAAGGTACGAAGACAGTTATGCAATCGCAGAAGAGTTTAGAGAGTGGATATTACATATTGGAGAAAAGAACGAAAATTTAAAAGATTCTGTTTTAAACTTCCCAAAGGAATTAAAAAAGTTATTAGATCAAAAAATCAACGATTGAGTAATAAATCTATCGAGTGAAATCCGCCCTACATTATTTGGGTTAGTTTATTATTATTAATATTGAAATTAGCAAATAAATGGAGAATAAAGAGAACACTTCAAATGTAGAAAATGTTGTAATTATTGGTTCAGGTCCTGCGGGATATACAGCTGCAATTTATGCAGCAAGAGCAAATCTTCAACCATTGCTCGTTACAGGATTTAATTCTGGTGGAATTCCTGGTGGCCAATTAATGACCACAACATTTGTTGAAAATTATCCAGGTTTTCCAGATGGTGTACTTGGTCCTGAATTAATGGATCTAATGAAAGCTCAAGCCGAAAGATGGGGCACTAATTTATACGAAAGTGATGTAGTCTCAATAAATACTGATTCACATCCCTTTGAATTAAAAACTTTAGAAGGAACTATAAAATCTAACTCAATTATTATTGCAACTGGAGCAAGTGCAAATAGATTAGGCGTGATAAATGAAGATAAATTCTGGAGTAAAGGAATAAGTGCTTGTGCAATATGTGATGGAGCGACCCCACAATTTAGAGGTGAAGAATTAGCTGTTATTGGAGGGGGCGACTCTGCATGTGAAGAAGCCGCATATCTCACAAAGTATGGAAGCAAAGTACATTTGATTGTTAGATCAGAAAAATTAAGGGCTAGCGCAGCAATGGTAGATAGAGTAAAAGCTAATCCAAAGATAGAAATTCATTGGAATACAAAAGTTAATAAAGCGGATGGCTCTGAATGGCTTGAGAAAATAGAAACTATTCACTCTCTAGAAGGTAAAGGGGAAATCAATATAAAAGGTCTTTTTTACGCTATAGGGCACACACCAAATACGAAGTTCTTAGGCAACAAAATTGATTTAGATAATAAAGGATATATTGCTTGCAAATCAGGAAGGCCAGAAACATCTATTGAAGGCATCTTCGCAGCAGGTGACGTTGTCGATTCTGAGTGGAGACAAGGAGTTACCGCTGCAGGAACTGGGTGCATGGCAGCATTAGCTACCGAAAGGTGGCTAGCCGAGAAAAACTTAGCAAAAACTATAGTCAGAGAAACACCAGAACCAGAAAAAAAACTTAATTCATCAGATTTTAATGAAGAAGAAGTTAATGAAGATACTTTCGATTCAAATTCTGAATGGCAAAAAGGCAGTTATGCATTAAGGAAACTTTATCACGAGAGTAACAAACCTATCTTAGTAATTTTTAGTTCTCCAAGTTGCGGCCCATGTCATGTTTTAAAACCTCAGTTAAAAAGGGTAATTAAAGAACTTGATGGTGCAGTTCTTGGCGTTGAAATAGATATTGATAAAGATCAAGATATTGCAAAACAAGCTGGTATTAATGGCACACCAACAGTTCAACTTTTTAAAGAAAAATTATTAAAAAAACAATGGCAAGGTGTTAAACAAAGAAGTGAGTTTAAAGAAGCGATAAAAAATATTATTTAAAGTAACTTTTTATTTATTATTTCTCTTGGGATTATTTTTATTAGTAGTAGGTTTAGAATTGCCTGCATTCCTCTCTCTATAAGTTATCCTCCCTCTAGAAAGATCATAAGGACTTATCTCAACTAACACTTTGTCTCCAGCTAATAATTTAATTCTAAATTTAGTCAATTTTCCTGCAGCTCTACATAAACATTGATGTCCTTCAGGTTGTTCTAAGGTAACCAAATAAAATCCATTTCCCTGCTCTTTTTCTATTACACCTGAAGTTTCAATCATTAATTAATCTTTTACTAAGTACATATTATCAGAAAAAGATTGGCCAAAATTGATTTAAAAAAAATTACATACGTAAAAATATGCAATTCAATTCAAATTGAAAATTTAATTTCATTAATTATTTGAAGTTGTCCATAGTAAAAATTTGCTTTCGCAATTTTTTCAGAATCTTCTAATTGATCAAAAAAAACAAACCCTAGGGTTTCCCATAATGAAGATCCGCAAACATTATTCAATTCATTTTTTGCTTCTTTTGCAAAATTATCTAGTTTTCGTTCAAGGTTTTTAGACTTAGAAACAGACATAGGTTAAAAATATTAATATAGTAC
>JAOIOX010000019.1 GCA_028140765.1 Prochlorococcus sp. AH-736-N03
GTGGAAAAACAATTAATTATTTACAAAAATCAAAAATTCCAGAAGCAAAAAGTTATGGTGGATTTCCTGTTAGTGGGAAATGGCTTATTTGCGAGAAAAAAGATCTAACAAAAAAACATAACTCAAAAGTTTATGGTAAAGCTGATATTGGATCGCCACCAATGTCTGTGCCTCATTTAGACACCAGATGGATTGATAATAAAAAACTTCTTTTATATGGACCTTTTGCTGGATTTACAACGAAATTTCTAAAACAAAGTTCATACTTTGACTTATTTAGTTCAATTAAAAAGAATAATATTTTTTCTATGTTAGACGTTGGTTTCAAGAATAACGATTTAATTAATTACCTAATATCACAATCATTAAAGAACCATAACTCAAGAGTTGAGAATTTAAAGAATATGATGCCATCAGCTAATCCTTCTGATTGGTATTTAAAAAATGCTGGTCAAAGAGTCCAAATAATTAAAAAAACTGAAGGTGGTGGTTCTTTGAAATTTGGAACTGAGATTGTAAATTCATCTGATGGATCATTATCTGCTTTGTTGGGAGCCTCTCCGGGAGCAAGTACTGCGGTTTCAATTATGGTTGAGGTTCTAGAAAAATCTGTTTTATTTTTAAACGATAAGCATAATCTTCAGAAAAAAATAAATGGCTTAATTTATCCAGAACTATCAGTCTCTGAAAATTACAGTACCTTCATAAAAGAAATAAAAAAAAGAAATAATTCCATTTTTGGTTTCCATCCATAATTCTAATTAGCTAATATTAATCAAGATGTAATAAGAGGAGAATTTTTCTTTCTATATGACTGATATATCGGTTTCAAAAATTAGAAATTTCTGCATAATCGCACATATTGACCATGGTAAATCTACCCTTGCAGACAGGTTGCTTCAAGATACTGGTACTGTGCAGCAAAGAGATATGCAAGAACAATTTTTGGACAGTATGGATCTTGAAAGAGAGAGAGGAATTACTATCAAGTTACAGGCCGCTAGGATGAAATATAAAGCTGACGATTCCCAAGAATATGTTTTGAACTTAATAGATACTCCAGGGCATGTTGATTTCTCTTATGAGGTTAGTAGATCTCTTCAAGCTTGTGAAGGCGCCTTGCTTGTTGTTGATGCAAGTCAAGGAGTAGAAGCTCAAACCTTAGCTAATGTTTATCTTGCCTTAGAAAATAATCTTGAAATAATTCCTGTTTTAAATAAAGTTGATTTACCAGGGGCTGATGCTGAAAAAATAAAAAAAGAAATAGAGGAAATTATTGGACTTGATACATCTAATGCAATAAATTGTTCAGCAAAAACTGGAGTTGGTATTAAAGATATTTTGGAAGCAATCGTAAGAAGAGTACCTCCTCCTCAAGATGAAATCAAACTACCTACAAAGGCACTGATTTTTGATTCTTATTATGATCCGTACAGAGGAGTTATTGTTTATTTCAGGGTGATATCTGGGTCTCTAAATAAGAGAGAAAAAATATTATTAATGGCAAGTAAGAAAAATTATGAACTAGATGAGATAGGAATAATGGCGCCTGATCAGCAGCAAGTTGATGAATTACATGCAGGAGAAGTTGGTTATTTAGCTGCTTCTATAAAATCAGTTGCTGATGCGAGAGTAGGAGATACGATTACTCTTTTAAATTCACCTGCCAATGATCCTTTGCCTGGATATAAGACAGCAAATCCTATGGTTTTTTGTGGCTTATTCCCGACTGATGCTGATCAATTTCCAGATTTAAGAGTATCACTAGAAAAATTACAATTATCTGATGCAGCTTTAAGATATGAGCCCGAAACAAGTAGTGCAATGGGCTTCGGATTTAGGTGCGGATTCCTAGGACTTCTTCATATGGAGATTGTTCAAGAAAGATTAGAAAGAGAATATGACTTGGATCTAATCGTCACGGCACCATCAGTTATTTATAAAGTTAATTTAAATCAGCAGGAACATATCTTTATTGATAATCCTTCTACAATTCCTGATCCACAACTTAGAGAATCAATAGAAGAGCCTTATGTGAAAATGGAAATTTATGCTCCCAATGAATTTAATGGAACATTAATGGGTTTATGTCAGGAAAGAAGGGGAGTATTTATAGATATGAAATACATAACAACAGATCGCGTTACCTTGATTTATGAAATTCCATTAGCAGAAGTTGTTACAGATTTCTTTGACCAAATGAAAAGTAGAACCCAAGGTTATGCATCAATGGAATATCATTTGATTGGCTATAGAAAAAATGACCTTGTTAGATTAGATGTCCTAATAAATTCAGAAAGAGCAGATCCATTAACTTCTATTGTTCATAAAGATAAGGCTTATGGAATTGGCAGAAGTTTAGTTGAGAAATTAAAAGAACTTATTCCAAAACAACAATTTAAAATACCTATTCAAGCATCAATTGGTAGCAGGATTATTGCAAGTGAAAGCATAAGTGCTTTGCGAAAAGATGTTTTATCTAAATGTTATGGAGGGGATATTTCTAGGAAAAAGAAACTTTTAAAGAAACAAGCCAAAGGTAAAAAGAGGATGAAGGCAATGGGTAAAGTTGAAGTCCCTCAAGAAGCTTTTATGGCAGTCTTGAAATTAAACCAGTAATTTCTTTTAATTTAAAATTTATAGCTATTTATTTTTAAAAGAATTGGGTATATTTCATTATATATCTTTAGAAAAAAAATTTTGGATATTAACTCATTTAATCGTGTCGGCGCAAATATCAGAAAAGCTGGATTTTTAATTGTACTTTTTTATCTTCTTGTTGTTTTAATAATGAAATTTTTAGAGGCCAATAATTTTTTTGGCTATTCATTTTCAATGTTAAGCAATGATATCTTTGCCCCGCCTTCTCTTAATCATTTTTGTGGCACAGATAGATTAGGAAGAGATGTTTGCTTAAGAACTTTGCAAGGATCATCATTAGCGGTAGAAGTTGTATTCTTAGCTATTCTTTTTTCATTAAGTTTGGGTTTGCCATTGGGATTATTAAGTGGATATTTTGGTGGTTTTTTTGATAAATGCTTATCACTAATAATGGATACTATTTTTTCAATACCTGTAATTTTGCTTTCAGTTGTTGTGGCTTTTGTCTTGGGTAAGGGTATCCTTAACGCGGCTTTGGCATTGTGTATTGTTTACTCTCCGCAATATTTTAGATTAATCAGAAATCAGACAATATTGGTTAAATCCGAAACTTATGTGGAGGCAGCTCAAGTTGCAGGAGCTGATGTTAAAAAAATTATTTTTAAATATATTCTCCCAAATGTAATAACTCCATTGCCTATTCTGCTTACCCTAAATGCTGCAGATGCTGTTTTGGTATTAGGAAGTTTAGGATTTTTAGGTCTTGGCGTTCCTGCAGATGTCCCAGAGTGGGGAAGTGATTTAAATCTGGCTCTTGCCGCTTTACCTACAGGTATCTGGTGGACAGCTTTGTTCCCAGGTTTAGCAATGTTTTTTTTAGTTTTAGGTCTATCTTTTATAGGAGAGGACCTTGAAGAAATTTTTGACAGTCAAAATTCTGAATAAATTTAGTTATCTGTAATAGGATCAAATTCTCCTTGATCATTCAACTTTGGATATTCTTTAGCTGATTTTTTATAGACTGCAGCTAATTCTGGGTAACACCATTCAAAAAGTGTTTTTTGATATTCATACATATTTAACCCTTCTCCATTAGCGGGCAATATACCTTTATTTTTTCTTTGGCGAACAGCTTCAAATAATAATATAGAAGCAGCAACTGAAACATTCAGAGATTGAACCATGCCTCTCATAGGTATAAAAATTGATTGATCAACCATTGATATAAGTTCATTACTTAGTCCCCATTTTTCTGCTCCTAAAACAAAACATGTATTTTGAGAATAATCAAAATTTCTATAATCTAATGATTCACTATTAAGAGTCGTTCCATATAATTTAAAACCCTTATTCTTTAAATCAGATATTGCTTTGATAGCGTTTTCATGATTATTCAGTTTTACCCATTTTTGACTTCCTTGAGCAGTACTATTAAAAGTCTTAACGGCATTCGTTTTACTAATAAAATTTGCTTCGAAAACTCCTGCTGCATCACATGTCCTTAATATCGCAGATAAATTATGTGGTTTATTGACATCCTCAACTAAAACAGTCAAGTTTTTCATTCTGCAATCTAAAACAGTTTTGATTCGTTCAAATCTTCTTGGCAAAATTGACATTTATAATTTTTTCACACTTTTAAATTATATTCAAAAAATATTGATTACCTATTAAATCCCTTGGTTTATAATATTCTGGTAGTTTAAATTAACTCAATGGCATACATAGAATGGGACTATACAGTAATAACAAGTATGGTAGAAAAACAAGGGTGGGATCTACCTGATCGTGAATCGGAAGAATGGAATAAATTTAACGATGAATTAGGGGAAAAAATGAGAGGTGTTGGACTTGTTTTTGAAAAGTATTGTAAATTTACTCCTGATGTAGGAGAAGGAGTTCATCTTCTTGATGACTGATCAAAATAGTTTTAAACCATTGATGTATCCCTTAGTCAATGGTTTATTAATTTATAAGATAATATAATTTCACTAAATTAGAACTGGTAATTATTAAGGCTTTATAAAGTTTGTACTCAAAAAAAAATTTTTTATTCCACAAAAAAGTTATTTAATTTCTATATTTGAATAAAAATATGAAAAATAAATTAACCTTTCTATTCGATGGTGGTTGTCCACTTTGTTTGAGAGAAACAAATTTTCTTAAAAAAAGAGATACCTTAAATCAAATTGCATTCGTAGATATTAATAGTAAGGATTATGATCAAACCCTTTTTAATGACATCTCATATTCAGAAGCTATGTCAAACCTGCATGGGATTATTGAAAATGGTGAAATTATTAGGGGACTAGATGTACTTGCATACTCTTATGAATTAGTTGGTTTAGGTTGGGTTTATTATCCCTTGAAGATCAAGCTCTTATCTCCATTATTGAGATTGGTTTACAGATATTGGGCAAAATATAGACTTCAAATTACAGGTAGATCCGATATTGAAAAACTTTGTACATCACAATGTGAACAATAAATATGGAAAGTATCGACATAGACAGAATAATAGAAATGTGTTGGGAAGATAGAACACCCTTTGAAGCTATCGAGTATCAATTTGGTTTAAAAGAGGAAGATGCGATAAGAATTATGCGTCAAAATCTTAAACCCAAATCTTTCAAAGTCTGGAGAAAGAGAGTTTCGGGAAGAAATACAAAACATATGGCCCTTAAAGATTCAACTAGATTTAAATCTACTCATAAAAGAAAATTATAAATTTTGAAAAATATTTCAACTAAAACTTGTCCTGTTTGCAATAGGCCGTTTGAGTGGCGTAAAAAATGGAAAAACTGTTGGGATGATGTTATCTACTGTTCAAAAAGATGCAGTAACAGGAAGTCGCAAAGATGAAACAAGTATCAATTATTTTTCCGAATCAACTTTTTAGAGAAAGCCCAATCTTAAAAATAAATTGTGAAGTTTTGATTTTGGAAGACTCATTATTTTTTGGAAATGACAAATTTCATAAATTAATTAACCATAAAAATAAGTTAGTTTTTCATAGAGCATCTATGCATGCTTATAAAAATTATTTAGAAATATCTGGCTTTAAAGTTTTATATATCGAAAACAAGAATAATGTTTCCACAGTTGATTACTTATCAGAATTTATTAAAAATAAATATCAGAAAATAAATCTCATTGACCCTCATGATTTTTTAATAATGAAGAGGATTAATAATTTTGTTGAAAGTAATAATTTAGCTTTAAATATTTTGCCTTCTCCTATGTTTATGAGCAGTGAAGATTTAAAAAATTTATTTGCATCAAATGCAAAAAAACCACTTATGGGGAGATTTTATGAGAATCAAAGAAAGAGCCAAAAGATATTAGTTAATCCTGATGATACACCTGAAGGTGGTAAATGGAGTTTCGATGAAATGAACAGAAAAAAATTACCAAAAAAAATAAATATACCCGATACACCTAAATTACAAAAAAATAAATTTGTAGTTAATGCAGAAAGGTCATTAGCCAATGTTGATATTGAGTTTATTGGAGAAAGTAATAACTTTTTATATCCAACTAATTTTGAAGAGGCAGATGAATGGTTAAATGATTTTTTTAAACACAGATTTTTCTTATTTGGAGATTATGAGGATGCTATTTCTAAAGAAAATTCTTTTTTATGGCACAGTTTACTTTCTCCTCTTTTAAATAGCGGCTTATTAACCCCAGATGTAGTAGTAAATAAAGCATTACTTTTTGCAAAAAATAATAATGTTCCTATTAACTCTTTAGAGGGCTTTATTCGCCAAATTATTGGATGGAGAGAATTTATTTGCCTCGTCTATAAAAAGTACGGAACAAAGATGCGAAATAGTAATTTTTGGAATTTTGAAAATAAGCCAATTCCAAATTCTTTTTATCAAGGAAATACAGGAATTGAACCAGTAGACGTTGTTATAAAAAATATTATTAAATTTGGTTATTGTCATCATATTGAGCGGCTAATGATTGTTGGCAACTTTATGCTTCTATGTAGAATTCACCCCCACCAAGTTTATAAATGGTTTATGGAAATGTTTATTGATTCCTATGATTGGGTTATGGTCCCAAATGTTTACGGAATGAGTCAGTTTAGTGATGGTGGTATCTTTTCAACAAAGCCCTATATATCAAGCTCTAATTATGTAAAAAAAATGTCTAATTTCAAAAGTGGCCCATGGTGTGAAATATGGGATGGCTTATTTTGGAAATTTATTAAAGATAATGAAAGCTTTTTTAGAAAGCAATATCGTCTGGCAATGTTAACGAGAAATCTCGATAAAATGTCAGAGGAAAAACTAAATAATCACTTAAAAACGGCCGATAAATTTTTAAGAGATATTCAATAAATTAAGAGTAATAACTTACATTTGTCTTTGAAAAATTAAAAGAATATTATGTTATGAAGAAATATTAAGTACCGATGTTAACTTAGAAAAAATTAGATTTATCTAATGGAAATTGGAACACTTTTTTTAAAAAGTAATTCGACGGGAATTATCACTTTTTCTGAATTAGATTGGATAACTACCCATCAATCTAATTTCACTAGGTTGGAGGAATCCATAGCAATTAAATTAGGTAGAATGCTTGATGCAGGATATATCAATATTGGTTGCCGTTTGAAATCCTGAATAAGTTTTTATTTTAATAATGATTTATCAAAAAGAGAAAAAAATATCTTTTCGTGAAAGAATTCCTTCCCTAAATATCTTTCTTTTTTTAGGATTTAATCTTTCACTTATTTCTATCTTAGGTTTTATTTGGTTTAATTCTGCAATTGAAAAACTAGTTTAAATTTTTGAATTTTTTTGTATATTAAAGTTATCTTTAAAAATAAATTATATTTTGAGCATAGGATATTTACAAAGAAAGGCAGCTTGGGAAATTTTATTGAAAGTTAGTTCTGGTGATTTTTCTGATCATGCTCTTGAAAAGGTTTTAAAAAATTATCAATTTAATCCTCTTGATATAGCTTTTATTACGGAATTATCTTTTGGATGCATAAGGTATAGAAAATTTCTTGATCTTTGGACGGATCATACATCAAAAATTACTCATAAAAAGCAGCCTCCAAAGTTAAGGTGGCTTCTACATATAGGTTTGTATCAACTATTGAAAATGGATAAAATCCCATTTCCTGCTGCTATTTCTACCACAGTAGAAGTAGCTAAAAAAACAGATTTAAATGGTTTAGCGGGAACTGTAAATGCGATATTGAGAAATGCATCAAGAAAATTAGAACAAAAAATCTTTCCTGAATTATCTTCTGATAGAAAAGAAAGAATTTCATATCTTGAATCATTTCCATTATGGCTTGTGAAGGATCTTTATAAATGGGTCGGCAATAGCGAGGGTGAAAATATCATTAAGGCATTTAATAAAAAACCATCAATTGATTTGAGAATTAACCAATTAAAAACTAATTTAGATAACTTTTTGAAAGTACTTCATGAAAATAAAATTGATGCTGAAATTATTAATGATTTAAATAATGGAATTACTTTAAAATCTAATCCAAGATCTATAAAACATTTACCAGGATATAGTGATGGACTTTGGACAATTCAAGATAGATCTTCTCAGTGGATAGCACCTCTCTTAAATCCAAAAGAAGGTGAAAAGATTTTAGATGCTTGTGCAGCTCCAGGTAGTAAGTCGACCCACCTTGCAGAATTAACAAATGATAGTGCTGAAATCATTTCCGTAGATAGATCAGCAAAAAGATTGAAAATACTGCAATCAAATTTAGAAAGGTTAAATTTGAAATCTGTTAATACCCTTAAGGCTGATGCTACGAGTTTGATTGACTTAAATCCTAAGTTTATATCTTATTTTGATAAGATTTTGTTAGATGTTCCATGTTCAGGCATTGGAACTCTTTCAAGGAATCCAGATTCTAGATGGTCTTTAAGTAAAGAAAAAATAAAATCTTTAACTTTATTACAGGAAAAACTTTTGGAGAGTATTTTCCCTCTTCTGAAAAAAGATGGCACTTTAGTTTATTCAACTTGTACTATTTGCCCCGATGAAAATAATCTATTAATTGAACGATTTATTGAAAAAAACAAAACTTTAAAATTGATTAGCCAAAAGCAAATTTTACCTAGCTTGGATTATCCAGGCGATGGATTTTATTCTGCAATAATTTCTTATAAATCTTAATAATATAATTTATTTTTTAATTGGAATTTTATAAATTTCAGATATGAACTTCTTCCATAAATAAGCTGCATTCCCACTAGATAATTCAGATTCCTTGTTATCGTCGTAACCTATCCAGATCCCTGTTGTAAGGTTATCAATGGAACCAATAAACCAGAGATCTTTATTTCCATCAGATGTTCCTGTTTTCCCATAAATTTTCTTTCCTTTTATAGAGGCTGCTTTTGAAGTGCCTTCTTTTACAGATTTTTCAAGAAGTTTATTTATTTTCTTGTTTATTTTTAAATCTAATATTTTCTTAGAAATAGGTTTATTTTCCCAAATAGGTTGTTTTTTAAATGATTCTATTTTTTCTATGATTTCAGGGCTTTGAATCTTCCCATTATTGTTAATTGCAGAATATGCATTTGTGATGTTTAAAAGATTATCTCCGTAGGAGCCAATAGCTAATGATAGGAATTCCTCAAACTCTTGCTCGGAACCTAGTCCAAATGAATTCGCTAAATTAATAATATTTTTTAAGCCGATTTTTTTTGTTATTGATATTGGAACGATATTTGATGAACTTTTAAATGATTCAATCAAAGATATTGAACCTCTATAGTCTTCTGAAAAATTTTTTGGGCAATAATTTTCCCAGCATATTGGTAAGTCTTCAAATTTATCGCTTAATTTTATTCCTTCTATTAAAGCAGCAGCATAAGGGATTATTTTAAAAGTAGAACCTAAAGGTCTTACAGATGAAATCACTCTATTGTATTCATTAATTGATGGATTTTTGCTAGTTATCATTGTCCTGATTAGTCCTGTATTTGATTCGATAGATAACAGACTAAATTCAAGTTCTTTAGGCCCTGCATATCTTGATATTTTTTGACCTTTTTCTTGCCAATCTTTGTTGATAGAAGATTTAATTCTTAAAAACTTATAATCATTTTTACTTCCAATTTTTTTATCTGTTTCCTGAAGAATAAAGTTTATTAGTAATTTATCATCTAAAAAATCATCAGCTGTTTGATAATTTAACTTTATTTTTTCTTTAATAGCCTTTTTCTTATTTGCAAGAGAAATATATCCATCAACATACATTGATTCAAGAACTTTATTTCTATTTTTAATAGCTAGTTCTAAATTTTGATAAGGTGAATAAATTGATGGAGCTGGAGCTAATCCTGCAATTAATGCGATCTCTGATAAAGTCAATTCTTCTATAAATTTTCCAAAATAAACTTGGGCAGCCTCGTCTACCCCGTATGCTCCTGATCCTAGATAAATATTATTTAAATATAATTTTAAAATTTGATTTTTGTTATATCTAAATTCAAGTATGAGTGATATAAGTATTTCTTTGATTTTTCTTTGAAAACTTAAATCATTATTTAGAAAAAGTAATCTAGCAACTTGTTGTGTAATCGTACTTCCTCCCTCTTTTACATAACCACTTCTAATATTTTGAATAAGGGCACGTGAAATACTTTTTAGATCTATTCCATTATGTTTATAAAATCTTTTATCCTCAGAAGATATAAAAGAATGTTTAAGAAAAAATGGAATTTTATGATATCTATTATCTATTTCAAATTTGCGGCTTAATTTGTTTAGTATCTTATTATCAGAAGATGATATTACGTAAGAATATTTGGTTTCCCGAGACTTTTTATTTTTAGAAACGTCAAATTTTAAGGTATTAAATATTAGATTAAAAAAATAAAAAGATATTCCAGAAAAAATTAATATTGGAATTATTAAAACAAAAGATTTGAATTTAATCTTTTGCACCTTAAGCAACTAAAAAACTATGTCCTATCGCTAAAGCTGTAACTAACATCCCAGTTATAAGGAACGGTTGAGCACTTGCTTGATATTTGACATCAAACTTTAAAGGATCTCTTAGTAACCACATATCTTGAAATGTAATTTGTGGAATTACCAATAAAACCAAAATTACAGAGGCTAAATGTTGACCAATAATGACTAATACTACAACCATTGCTAATTGAAAAATATCAATCAGTCCTGCACTTATTCTACTTGCATTTTTAATTCCAAATACTACTGGTAGAGAATTCAAGCCAAGCTTTGAGTCTCCTTCAACACTTTTGAAATCATTAATAACAGCAATTCCAAGTCCTGAGAGGCTATAAGCAAGTGTTAGTATCGCAGTTACGATAGTTAATTTCCCAAACAAGGCTTGTCCTGCCCACCAAGGTAAAGCTATATAAGAAGCTCCTAATGCATAATTTCCAAGCCAACCATTCTGTTTTAATTTGAGTGGTGGAGCAGAGTATATATAACTAACAAAGGAACCTCCTAATGCCAAAAGTAAGACGGAGGGAAAGCTGTGCTTAGCATATAAATCTAATAGAAAAGCAACTATTAAACCTGCTATAAGTAATACCCAGATTTGTATTTTTACTTCTTTAATTGAAATTTTACCAGAAGGAATTGGTCTATTTGGTTCATTAATAGCATCAATTTCTTTATCAAAAAAATCATTTATGGTTTGGGTATAACCAGCCAGAAGCGGTCCACTCATCAACATACATGCTAATGAAGCTAGAACATTACTAAATGTCCATTCAAAATTCCCACTTGCAGCTGCTCCACAAATAACTCCCCATATCAAAGGGATCCACGTTATGGGTTTCATTAACTGTATACGGAGTTTCCATATACTTGATGTTTCAGAGGCGCCTTTAATTCCTAATAGTTGTTTTGGATCATTCACTTGATTCTTTAACCTTTCTCAATTTCTTCTGGGAAAAACCAATTTTGCTCACCATTCTGAAATTTTGCGGTGATTCCAATGCTTCTGCCGTCTGTCATTTTATAGCCTGTAATTACGGCTTTAGGACTCGAGGATATTTGATCGATTAATTTAGCTGGTAGTCTATCTTTTACTTTGTTAATGTTAATTTTGATTTTACTACCGATTTTGGGTAATAATTTTGTTTCAGCCATAAGAGGTAAAATGGAAGCTATTATGCAAGATTAACAGCATTTGGACAATTTTTACTAAAATGGTAGCTCTTCGTTTAATTCCTTGTTTAGATGTCGCCTATGGCAGAGTGGTTAAAGGTGTAAATTTTGTTAACTTGAGAGACTCAGGCGATCCTGTTGAATTGGCTTGTAGATATTCTGATGAGGGCGCAGATGAATTAGTATTCTTAGATATTAGAGCTAGTGTAGAAAATAGAAATACATTAGTTGACCTTGTCTCTAGGACCGCAAAATCAGTAAAAATCCCATTTACAGTAGGTGGAGGAATAGATTCTGTTTCTTCAATTAATGATCTTTTAAGAGCTGGAGCGGATAAAGTAAGTTTGAATTCTTCTGCAGTTAGAAATCCAGATTTAATTTCTAAAAGTTCTAGAGAATTTGGCAATCAATGTATCGTGATCGCAATTGATGCTCGAAGAAAAGTTAATAAGTTTGGTGAGTGGGAGGTATATATAAAAGGAGGGCGAGAAAATACTGGCATAGATGTATTAAGTTGGGCAAAGAAAGTTGAGGATTTAGGCGCGGGGGAAATATTGCTTACTTCAATGGATGGTGATGGAACACAGAATGGATATGATTTGAATCTCACAGAATCTGTTGCAAATATTGTTGATATCCCAGTAATTGCTTCCGGAGGAGCAGGATCTCTAGAAGATATCTATGATGTTTTCAAAGAAGGCAGGGCATCAGCAGCACTTTTAGCATCATTACTTCATGATAAGAAACTTACTTTAAAAGAAATAAAAACTTTCCTCCTCGAAAAAAAACTTTCAATTAGACCATATGAATAATAATTTTAATTTAATCCCGAAAAAAAGTTAAAAATTTAAAAATGAAATTCACAAAAACTATCAAAGTCAAAAATATATTTAATAAAATTTCCTATAAATATGATTTTTTAAATAATCTATTAAGTTTTGGGCTTCACAAATTATGGAAAAGGAAATTAGTTAATTTATTGGAACCTTTAAATGGTGAAGATTGGGCTGATTTATGCTGTGGAACTGGTGATTTAGCATTCTTAATTTCTGAGAGAGTTAGTCCAAGGGGTTCAATTACTGGGATTGACAGTGCAGAGGATATTTTAAATATTGCAAAGAAAAAATCAGAGCTTAAAAAAAATAAATTTATTAAGTGGGAAATTAAAGATGTATTAGAAATTAATGATTATTCAAAAAATTTTGATGGGATTTGCATGTCATATGGACTAAGAAACTTGAATAATGTTGAAGAAGGAATAAAAAAAGTTTTTTATCTTTTGAAGGATAAAGGAAGGGCAGGAATTTTGGATTTTAATCACTCAAGAAGAAATTCTTTATCTAATATTTTTCAGAAAATTTATTTAAGATTTGTTGTAGTAACTATCTCGCGGCTTTTTAATTTAAGTCCAGAGTACTCATATATTGAAAAAAGTATTAGAAATTTTCCAAAAAAAAATGAGCTTATAAATATTGCTAAGGAAGTTGGATTTAAAAAAGCTGAATATAGGACTATTTTGGGGGGGGCAAATGGGAATACTAATTTTAACTAAATAAAGAATTTAGTTATTTACTTTTCTCCAACAAAAAGAACACTTTCCCCATCTTTTGATTTCGCCCTTAGGAGTAGGGGAATTACAGAGAGTACAAATGCACATATTATTTTGATGGATTCTGCTTGGATGCTTTGCCCAAACTATCTTTGCATTGGTAGCTTTGATATTTTTATTTTTAATTTCATAATTTTGTATTATTTTTATTTCATTCAAAGTTATTCCAATTTTCTCGATTCTTTCTTTTAATTTATGCTTGTTGTAGATTAAAGCTTGGCGCCACTGTGGATGATTTACTGCAATAGTAAGTATTTTTTTTTCAATATTTAATGGTTTGCATTCTTGAAACAGTTCCAAGCCGATTAAGTTCTTCCAATTTTCGTTGATTTTAGAAAGTTTATCTAAGTCTCCGCAGGATTTTTTGAAATTATCAAGGCAATTTTTTAATGGATGTGGATTCCTTCTATTCACTATTGACAAATACTTTTCGTCCAATTTGTAAAATTTACTTATTAAGACTAAAGTTAATCTAATCTTCAAAAAGATGCTCGTTGTTTTAATAAAGAATTTGTGAAAGTTTTTGGATCTGCAGCTAAGACAGTTTTTTGTTTAAAAAAAATTCAGGGTCAATCTCCAACCTGGAAACTTCATTACAAAATAAAATGTAAAAGTACCGAAAATGAGTTAACAAACTTGCTTGAATATTTTGAAATAAAGAAAAACCAGCCAGTAGCGATAATCGCTAGAGAACAGTTCTCAGGGGTTGGCCAAAATTCAAAAACTTGGGTTTCTCCAAAAGGCGGGATTTGGTTAAGTGCAGCTTACCCAATATTTTCAAAAGAATTTGCATGTCAAATATTTAATTTGTCTTTAGGTATTAAGTTATGTGAAATGCTTAGACAAGAGAATATAAATGTTTGCTTGAAATGGCCAAATGATATTTTTTTTGGTTCAAAAAAGTTGATTGGATTTTTACCAAGGGTAATAACAAGAGGCAAAGAAATTATCTATGTAAGAATAGGACTTGGCATGAATGTTTTAAATTACACTCCATCAGAAGGGATTTCACTATCAAAAGTACTTCAAACTAAAAATATTAATCATAGTTATTGGACAGCCAAAGTTCTTAAAGCTTTTAATGATGCAATTGAATGTAATAAGAAAAAAGAATATGTGATTAAATCTGCAAATAAGTTTCTTACTAAAAGTTTTTTACCCAGTGGTTATTCTCCTCGTTCATGGAAAATTAGAGATATTGATTCGAACGGGAATTTAAGAATTGAAAATGAAACTCAACTGAAGGTAATTAGAAGGTTTTGAATTTAATTAACTTTTAATTCAACTATTCTTCCATCCTTAAATCTGGCTATTTTTTTTGCGCGATTTGCAACTTCATCTTCATGTGTTACTAAAACTATAGTTATTCCAGATTCATGCAGTTTGTCAAAAAGATCTAATACATCTTCAGTGGTTTTTGAATCTAGTGCTCCAGTAGGTTCGTCTGCTAACAAAATTGCGGGGTTATTGATAATAGCCCTCGCTATAGCAACTCGTTGTTGTTGACCTCCGGATAATTGGTTTGGGCGATTATTCATTCTTTCTGAAAGGCCAACTTTTTTTAAGGCATTCTTTCCTCGCTCTAATCTTTGCTCAGGCTCAATACCAGCATAAATCATTGGCAAAGTTACGTTTTCAAGTGCAGTTGCGTCCGAAAGAAGATGAAATTGTTGAAAAACGAAGCCTAATTTTTGGTTGCGTATTTCCGCGAGCTCATCATCAGATAAATTCTCAACAGGAATACCATTTAATTTATAAATACCTTCAGATGGTCTATCTAGACATCCAATAATATTCATAGCTGTACTTTTGCCTGAGCCACTTGCTCCCATTACAGCTAAATAATCACCTTTATAAATTTCTAAGTTTATGCTGTCTAAGGCTTTAACAGTTAGATCTTCTTTCCCATATGTTTTAGATATATTTTCTAAACTCGCTACTTTCTTAGACATTTATTGAAGAATTTTTCTAGGAAATATTATTTGCTGTTGCAATAATATCTTGTAAGAAAGGAGTTTCTGAAACTGCTGTATTAGCTAATTTGAAAAGAGGATTAGACAGGATTCCTCCAAGAGCAGTTACTGCGACACAAGTATAAAGTGCAATTCTCAAGGGAGGTAATCCTACAATTCCCCAATTAATTTCAGGATATGTTTTAACTATTTCAGAAGCTTCCTGTGGTTCTTTAACTACCATCATTTTTATCACTGAAATGTAGTAATAAATAGATATAACAGAAGTTACTAATCCAACTATTACTAATAGATATTGATGATTTGCCCAACCTGCAAAGAACAAATATATCTTTCCAAAAAATCCTAACATTGGAGGTAAACCTCCAAGAGACAGAAGACAAAGGCTTAAGCCTAATGTAATGAGAGGATCTTTTTGGTAAAGTCCTGAGTAATCAAGAATTCTGTCGGAACCAGTTCTTAGTGAGAAAAGTATTACACAAGAAAATGCACCCAAATTCATAAACAAATATGCAGCCAAATATAAAACAGCTGCTGATAAACCATCTTGTGTGCCAGATACTATTCCAATCATTACAAATCCGGCTTGTCCAATAGAACTGTAAGCTAGCATCCTTTTCATTGAGGTTTGAGCTAGAGCTACAACATTTCCTAGAGCCATGCTTAATATTGCCAAAATCGTAAATAAAAGTTTCCATTCTTCGTCAAAAGAAGAGAAAGTTGTGCTTAATATTCTTATTGCAAATGCAAAGCCCGCTGTTTTTGAACCAACAGATAAAAAAGCAACTACAGGTGTAGGTGAACCCTCATATACATCAGGAGTCCATTGATGAAAGGGAACAGCGGCAATTTTAAATGCAACTGTTGATAAGACAAATACAAGAGCTAGTGAAGTAATGAAGGATGGCTTATTGATAATCTCTAAGCCTATTGTCGCTAAGTTTGTTGAACCACTTAATCCATAAAGAAAAGAGGATCCATACAAATAAACAGCAGCAGCAGCTGATCCAACAAGAAGGTATTTTAAGGCCGCTTCTGAACTTCTTGGATCTCTCTTGAGGTAACCAGAAAGTAAGTAACTTGCTACAGATAAGGTTTCCAGAGATATAAATACACTAATAAGGTCAGTAGATCCACACAAAAGCATTGCACCAAGGGTTGCAGATAGAACTATCGCGGCAAACTCCCCAATTGGGCTGCCACTTTGTTCTGTATAACGCCAACTTATAAGTAAAGATACTAAGGTTGATAAAGAAATTATTGCTCTAAATGCGATTGCTAAATTATCTGAATAAAAGGACCCAAGGAATGCACTTTCTACCGGATTACTCCATTGCAATGCCAAACTTACAAGAGAGCTGCCAATTGAAAAATAGCAAATTATTGGTGCCCATTTTGATGCAGTTTTTTCTCCAGCTAAATCTACAAGAAGTGTTCCAACAATACCTAATAAAATAAAAGCTTCTGGAATAATGGCTTGAGCATTTAGATTAATTGTAAAGATTTCGTTGGGCACTTTATTAAATTGGATTAAATTAGATGTTTGATTCTAAGGGCTAAGAGTTAATCTTAACTTGATTATAATTTGTGGGTATGATTTTTGAAATTTTAAGAAGAAATTACTTGAAAAAGCTTCAAATAATCATAATATGCCCTAACAGAACAAAAACACCAATTTTTGAAATAAACCTTGGATCACACACTTGTAATTGTTGAAAGTCCCACCAAAGCAAAAACCATAAGAAAGTTTTTGCCTTCTAATTATGAAGTTCTCGCTTCAATGGGACACGTAAGAGATCTTCCAAAAGGAGCTGCTGAAATACCTGCTGCGGTTAAAAAGGAAAAATGGTCAAGGATAGGAGTTAATACAACAGAAGATTTTGAACCTCTTTATATAGTTCCAAAAGATAAGAAAAAGGTTGTTAAAGAGTTGAAAGATGCATTGAAAGGTGCGACCCAGCTATTACTGGCAACTGATGAAGATAGAGAAGGAGAGAGTATTAGCTGGCATCTCATGCAAATACTCAAGCCTAAAATACCTACTAAGAGAATGGTTTTTCATGAAATCACAAAAAAGGCAATTAATAAAGCTTTAGACCAAACAAGAGAAATTGATATGGAACTTGTTCAGGCTCAAGAAACAAGAAGAATCTTGGACAGGCTTTTTGGATATGAATTATCTCCTTTACTTTGGAAGAAGGTAGCCCCAAGACTATCTGCTGGTCGTGTTCAATCAGTTTCTGTAAGACTTCTTGTTAGGAGAGAGAGAGAAAGAAGATCCTTTAAAAAAGCTAGTTACTGGGGGATTAAAGCTTCCCTAGTTAAAGATAATATTACTTTCGAAACTAAATTATTCAGCTTAAACGGTCAAAGAATTTCTAACGGTTCTGATTTCGACGAACAAACCGGTAAATTGAAAGAAGGAAACAAATCTTTAATAATTGGAGAAGAACAAGTAAAGGATTTATTGAAGACTTTTTCCTCAGAGGATTGGTTAGTCTCAAAAATCGAAAAAAAGCCATCCACTCGTAAGCCAGTTCCTCCATTTACAACTAGCACATTACAACAAGAAGCAAATAGGAAACTTCGTTTGTCTGCAAGAGAAACCATGAGATGTGCACAAGGGCTTTATGAGAGAGGTTTCATAACATATATGAGAACTGATTCAGTTCATCTCTCCGAACAAGCCACAAGAGCTGCTAGAGAATGTGTAAGTTCTATGTATGGGAAAGAATATTTATCTAACTCACCAAGACAATTTAATTCAACTGCACGAAATGCTCAAGAAGCACACGAAGCTATTAGGCCGGCAGGTGATGTATTTAAAACACCAAAGGAAACAAATTTAACTGGTAGAGACTTATCGCTTTACGATTTAATTTGGAAAAGAACTGTAGCTAGTCAAATGGCGGAAGCTAGGCTAACAATGATTAATGCTGAAATTAGCGTAGGGGATGGATTATTTAAATCGAGCGGGAAAAGTATTGATTTCGCAGGATTCTTCAGAGCTTATGTCGAGGGAAGTGATGATCCAAGTTCATCCCTTGAACAACAAGAAATTATTCTCCCTAACTTAACAACTGGAACATGTCTTGAAGTTACAAATAAGGAATCTACTTTTCATGAGACTAAACCTCCTGCAAGATATACAGAGGCTGCATTAGTTAAAGTTCTTGAAAAAGAAGGGATTGGAAGACCTTCTACCTATGCCAGCATTATTGGGACCATAGTTGATAGAGGTTATGCGAATATATCTTCCAATACTTTGGCTCCAACGTTTACAGCTTTTGCTGTTACTGCTTTATTAGAAGAACATTTCCCTGATCTGGTTGATACTACTTTTACTGCAAAAATGGAATCTTCATTGGATGAAATATCTTCAGGCAATCTTGAGTGGCTACCATACCTAGAAACTTTCTATAAAGGTACAAATGGTTTGGAGGTAAAGGTTCAGAAAACAGAGGGTAATATTGATGGTAAAGCTTATAGACAAGTTGATTTCGAAGATCTTCCTTGCGTAGTCAGAATAGGCTCGAACGGACCTTGGCTTGAGGGTACAAAAATTGATGAATCTGGTAACGAAATTCAGGCTAAAGGGAACCTTCCAATGGATATTACTCCTGGAGATTTAGATATAAAGCAAGTTGATCAAATTTTAAGTGGCCCATCAGATCTTGGAACTGATCCGAAAACTGGGGAAAAAGTCTTTTTAAGATTTGGCCCTTATGGACCTTACGTACAGTTGGGAAATAATGATCAGGATAAAGCTAAACCAAGAAGAGCTTCATTACCCAAAGAGTTGAAAACTGATGATCTAACCCTAGATGAGGCACTTGTACTTTTAAGTTTGCCTAGATTGTTAGGAGCTCATCCTGAAGGAGGAGTTGTTGAGGCTGATAGAGGAAGATTTGGCCCTTATATTAAATGGATTAAAAATGAAAATGAATCTGAAAATAGATCCTTAAAGAAAGAGGATGATGTTTTTACAATTGATATTAAACGAGCATTAGAAATTCTTGCGATGCCAAAAATGGGTAGAGGTGGTCAAGAGGTACTTAAAGACTTTGGAAAACCAAAAGAATTTAAAGAAAAAATTCAAATATTAAATGGAAGATATGGCGTCTATTTAAAATGTGGCAAAACTAATGTATCGATTGCCAAAGACACCGACATAGAAAAAATTACCATAGATGATGCATTATCTCTTTTAGAAGAAAAACTAAAAGATAAAAAAGGCTCAATTTTAAAAAAAACAAAGATTAGTAATAAAAAAACTACAAGGAAAAAGAAAAGTTAGAAAAAATATGATTTTAAAAAAAAAAGAATTTTTTTTATTAATTTTTTTAATTTTCATGCAATCATGCTCTGGAGGGAGGATTGGAAATTTTCTTGAAAGTAGTTTTTATGA
>JAOIOX010000002.1 GCA_028140765.1 Prochlorococcus sp. AH-736-N03
TTCAATAGCAATAACAGGTACTTCATAATCATATTTTTTATATTTATCTTTATATAAATCGGCCCGATCAATATCAATTTCTTTAAGCTCCTCTAGATTAGGGAATAACTCATTAAGATTTATTTTTGCCAGTTTGTTTTTTAATGAATCACAAAGGCAACATCCCTGCCTAACAAAAATAAATATTTTCATTCATTTAGTCAGGCACAGGGTCACATCCACAGGGAGTTAAAGGATGACATCTGCTTAATCTTTTTAAGGTTAACCACCCTCCCTTCCAAGGACCATGTCTAGTAATTGCCTCATATCCATAAGAGCTGCAACTTGGAATAAATCTGCATCTTGGTCCAAAAAAAGAAGAAAACCACTTTTGATAGAACGAAATCATAAAAAGAAGTATAGAAGTAATTGATTTATTAATAGTTTTGAACACTTTAATGATGTAAAATAATACTTCCAGTAGTAATTAGTTTAATTGAATTTAATCAATTATCCAATTTATTGCAATTTTCTATTTAATTTAAAATTATGTCAAGATACCGCGGCCCCAGATTAAGGGTTACGCGTCGCTTGGGAGAACTACCAGGTCTCACCAGGAAAGCTTCAAAGAAGTCTAATCCTCCAGGTCAGCACGGCCAAGCCCGTCGCAAGCGATCAGAATATGCAATTCGTCTAGAAGAAAAGCAGAAACTTAGGTTTAATTATGGAGTTTCTGAAAAACAACTAGTACGTTATGTGAAAAAAGCTAGAGCTCAAGAAGGATCTACAGGTACTAACCTACTAAGACTTTTAGAAAACAGACTTGATAATGTTTGTTTTAGATTGGGTTTTGGAGGTACCATTCCAGGCTCAAGACAATTAGTAAATCATGGCCATGTAACCGTTAATGGAAAGGTTCTTGATATTGCTGGTTATCAATGCAAATCAGGCGACGTAATCGGAATTAAAGAAAATAAAGCAAGCAAAAAACTTGTAGAAGGTAATATAGAATTCCCTGGCTTAGCAAATGTCCCACCTCATCTTGATTTAGACAAGCCTAAATTAACGGGAAAAATAAATGGGAAATGCGATAGAGAGTGGGTGGCTCTTGAAATAAACGAACTACTAGTTGTTGAATATTATTCAAGAAAAGTTTAATACTACTTTTCTTTGGATTATTAAATCTCTCATTTTTTAAAAGAGAGATTTAATTTAATTCTTATTTTTAAAAATAATGGGAAATAAGGAAAATAATATAAAAAAGCCAGGTTTTAAGACCTTATCTATTCACCATGGGAAAACATTTGCCGAAGAAACTGGATGCGTTATGCCTCCTATTTTTTCTACATCTACTTTCAAACATGGAAATAAAGATAATTTCGACTACACCAGATCAGGGAATCCAAACTTTAGAATTCTAGAAAACATCCTTAAATCAATAGAAGATTCTAAATACTGTACAGTTTTTGGATCTGGAATTAGCGCGGTAACTGCAATTTCATCAACACTGAAATCAGGTGACAAGATACTCTGCGAGTCAAATCTCTATGGTTGTACAGTGAGGATGTTCGAAAAAGTTTTCAAGAAATTTGGACTAGAAGTTTTATACACTGATTTTACAAACGAAAATAATGTCAAAAATATTTCAAACTTCGAGCCAACCTTGATATGGCTAGAAAGTCCAACTAATCCACTTTTGAAGATACTCGATATTAAGGCGATCTGTGATGAAGCGAATAAACTCGAAATACCAGTAGTTGTAGACAACACATTTTCTACAGCGCTTATTCAAAAACCATTGGACCTTGGTGCAACACTATCGGTTGTAAGCACCACAAAATTCATTAATGGACATAGTGACGCACTTGGCGGAGCAGTACTTACAAATAATGAGGAATGGAATAGTAAGATGCTTTTCTCTCAAAAAGCTCTCGGGCTTCAACCATCTCCTTTTGATAGTTGGCTCATTACAAGAGGAGTAAAAACTCTTCCTTTAAGAATCGAACAACAAACTAAAAGTGCAGAATTTATTTCTGAAGAATTAGGTAATCATAAAATTATTAGTAAAGTAATTTACCCTTTTTATCAAGAACATCCGCAATTTAATTTAGCAAAATCGCAAATGAAATCTGGAGGTTCAATGATCACCCTAAAATTAAATTTAAATAAAGAGGATACTTTTAAATTTTGCAAATCTCTCAAATATTTCTCTCTAGCAGAAAGCCTTGGAGGAGTTGAAAGTTTAATTTGTCACCCTGCAACGATGACTCATGCTTCTGTTGATGACAAAACAAAAAATCTACTAGGGATAGATGATGCTCTTGTCAGATTATCAATTGGATGTGAAGATACAAACGATTTAATCTCGGACATTTTATTTGCTTTAAATAAATTCTGAAAATTGAGAGATTTACTTAAAAAACCTATATGGAAAAATTTAGAGTTAGGATATGCAATTCCTGATAGTATTCATGCTGTTTCTGTAGCATTACCAACTTGGAATGATGTAATAGATTACGAGGAAAAAGATCAAGAATGCATGAATTTATTGAAGTCCATTTACCCACGATTCGGGCTAAACCCCATAGTGAAAAGATTATGCGAAAAAGTAAAAAAACAAAATTCCTACAACAATAAAAGTATCTGGCCATATCCGAATGAAAGAATAGCTTTTAAAGCTAAAAAATACATTGATAGAAATACTTCTGAACAATTCTCGTTAATAGAAAAAAGAAATAATTTAGCTTTCTTAATAACTGAAAAAGAAGGAAGTATTTATGCAAAATATTTTTGGCAACATACTGGTCTTGGTCTATCTTCAAGAGCTGCCGCTATAGAACTAGGTCTTGAAGATTGTCCTCCAAAATCTTACGTAAATGAATGTTCTCAAAGAATAAAAAATAGAATTTCTAAATCTACAAAAATTGACTCTAATGATATTCACTTAACTTCATCTGGAATGTCTGCATTGCATACATCATTAGAAATCATATATAAATTATTTCCAGCTAAACCAACACTCCAAGTTGGTTTTCCATATGTAGATGTACTTAAATTACCGATGAAAATCTTTCACGGAGCAAAGTTAATTACAGAAGAAAATTGCGCGGATATTGAATTAGAAATCAAAAGAATAAATCCATCAGCATTAATTATTGAACTTCCAAGTAATCCAATGCTCAAATGTGTAAACATTAAAAAAATTTCAAAAATTGCAAAAAAGCTAAATATTCCGTTAATTGTTGACGATACAATTGGTTCGAATTTAAATATAAATTCCATAGAACATGCAGATATAGTTTTTACTTCACTTACAAAAATTTTTTCAGGTAGTGGTGATATTCTTGCCGGATCATTAATACTAAATCCAAAAAGCAAATGGATTGATCAGTTTAGAAATGCATTAAACGAGATTAATATTCCAATACTTTCCGATGGAGATATAGTTTATCTAGAGAAAGTTAGTAGAGATGTAAATCAAAGAGTGTTTGAACAAAACAAAGCATGTTTAGAATTAAAAAAAAGATTAGAAACTCATAGCGAGATTAAAAATATTTTCCATCCTGAAAATTGTCCAAATTTTAATTCTTTACTTACTTCTAATGGGGGATACGGCTGCTTATTATCGTTTGAATTAAATGGAGGATTGAACAAAGCTAAAAAATTTTATGATTCTCTAAAAGTATCTAAAGGACCTAGTTTAGGTACAAAATTTACTCTAGTTTGTCCTTATGTTTTACTAGCTCATTATGACGAGTTGGATTGGGCTGAAAGTTTTGGTATACCCTCGCACCTTATTAGAGTATCAGTTGGATTAGAAGACAAAGATCAATTATGGAAAACCTTTTCTGAAGCACTAAATAATTTCTAAATTCCTAGTATTTACCGTATAGAAACTTATATACTCTTTTTTTAAATAATAGTTAGTATTAATATATATTTTCTCAATATATAAATGGCAAAAATTTATGAGGACAACAGTTTTGCTATTGGAAACACTCCATTAGTAAAATTAAAATCAGTTACTAAAAACGCGAAAGCTACAGTACTTGCAAAAATTGAAGGTAGAAACCCCGCTTATAGTGTCAAATGTAGGATCGGCGCAAACATGATCTGGGATGCTGAGAAAAGTGGGAAACTTACAAAAGACAAAACTATTGTTGAGCCAACATCTGGAAATACAGGAATTGCTCTAGCTTTTACTGCTTCAGCAAGAGGTTATAAACTTATCCTTACAATGCCAGAATCCATGTCAATTGAAAGAAGAAGGGTTATGGCAGTGTTGGGTGCTGAAATTGTTTTAACAGAGGCATCTAAAGGTATGCCTGGAGCAATAGCTAAGGCTAAAGAAATTGCAGAAAGTAATCCTTCTCAATATTTCATGCCAGGTCAATTTGATAATCCAGCAAACCCTGAAATTCATTTCAAAACTACTGGACCAGAAATCTGGGATGATTGCGATGGTGAAATTGATGTCCTAGTTGCAGGGGTTGGAACTGGCGGCACAATTACAGGAGTTTCAAGATACATTAAGCAAGAGAAGGGCAAGAATATTACTTCTGTAGCTGTAGAACCATCACACAGTCCTGTTATTACACAGACAATGAATGGAGAAGAGGTTAAATCCGGACCACATAAAATCCAAGGAATTGGAGCAGGATTTATTCCTAAGAACCTTGACTTATCAATTGTTGATAAGGTCGAACAAGTAACAAATGACGAATCAATTGAGATGGCTCTTAGGTTAGCTAAAGAGGAAGGTCTATTAGTAGGAATATCTTGTGGGGCTGCCGCTGCTGCTGCTGTTAGATTAGCTGAACAAGATGAATATGCTGGGAAGACAATTGTAGTTGTTCTACCTGATTTAGCAGAGAGATATTTATCATCAATTATGTTTACTGAAGTTCCAAGCGGAATCATTCAAGAACCAGTCAAAGCCTAAATCTATTTTTTCTCCAGTAGTGAATCTGGTGAAATATACATAGCATCGCCATAAGAGAAGAATCTAAATTTTTCTTTTATGGCTTTTTTATAGAGATCTAATAATCTTTCTCTACCAATCATTGCACTTACTAAAAGTAATAATGAACTTTTAGGGAGATGAAAATTAGTTAATAATCCATCAACTACCTTAAATTTATAACCTGGCTTAATTACTAAATCTACGTATTTAGCTATGGGAATAAAGTCATTAATTTTGTGAGAATAACAACTTTCAAGAGCTCTTACGCTAGTTGTACCAATGGCAATTATTTTTCTATCTGTTTTCTTTATTCTTTTTATTTCCTCCACTACTTCCTTATTAACACTTACCCATTCTTTGTGAAGTTTTAAGTTACTTAAATCTTCTTGATCAATTGGTTTGAATGTTCCATAACCCACGTGCAAAGTTATCGGTAAGATTATTACGCCTTTTTTTTTTAGATTAGAAATAAGACTTTTGCTTAAGTGTAAACCAGCTGTTGGTGCAGCAACTGCCCCCGGATTTGTTGCATACTCAGTTTGATAACTTTTCTCATGAAAAGATTCTTCTTCGGAATTTTTTATATAAGGAGGAAGAGGGATTTCTCCATATTTATCAAGAAGTTCATTCATTGAAGTGAGACAAGTTATATTTTCCGGAAATTTAATAAATCTCCCTCCAGTTTCTTCATCAACTCCATCAACAATCAAATTAATATCTTGTGCTAATGGAGATTTTAATTTTAATTTTCTATTTATTTTTAACTTTTTTGCTGGCTTTGCCAAACATAACCAAACACATTCATGGAATCTTTCTAAAACTAATAATTCGACTAATGTCTTATTTTCTAATTCAACCTTTAACCTAGCTTTCATAACTTTAGTATTATTTACAATCACAAGATCCCCTTCTCTAAATTCATCTAAAAGATTCTTAGTAAATTTATTAGTTAAACAGTCTTCTTCTAAAGAACTATTTCTAACTATCATCAATCTTGATTCATGCCTAATTGAAGAAGGTTTACTAGCAATTAATGAAGGATCAAGTAAATAATCATAAGCTTCAAGCTTATAATCTCTTTCTTCATTATTAATTTGAGAAATCAATTAAATTTAGGAGACAAGGGTCTCTGGCTCATCTTCAATTAGGGAAGCCAAGTCTTTTAAGAATGAAGCTCCATCAGCTCCATAGATCACTCTATGATCAGCTGTTAGATTTACTTGCATTATTTTTTTAACAGATATTGAACCATCACTATTAGCAACAACGGTTGGTTTCGATGATGCTATGGCTAAAATAGCACCGGTACCTGGAGGAAGAATTGCGTCAAATCTATCAACTCCAAACATCCCAAGGTTGGATAAAGTGAAGGTTCCCGTTGAGTATTCATCAGGTTCTAATTGTTTTGATCTTGATCTTTTTACGAGATCTTTCCATTCCCTAGACAATTCAAATAAATCAGTATTGCATGGTTCTTTTAGAACTGGAGTTATTAGTCCACCATCTTCCATCGCAACAGCAACAGCAATATTTATATTTTCTGGATAAGAAATTCCATTCTCTGAAAAACTTGAGTTAACTTGAGGATGTTTCTTTAGTGTCTTTGCAACTGCCTTTACTAGTAAAGCAGTCATAGTCACTCCGTTCTGTTTTACTTTTTTGTAGAAATTATCTAATTTATCTGTGTTAATGGAATAACCCACCCTAAAACATGGCACATCTAAACTAGATTCCATATTTTTATTTACCGCTTTCTGAAGAGTATTAAATTGAACTGTTTCCCCAGGATTGCCAAAACTATTTCCTGAAGTTTCTGGTTTACTTTCAACTCCCAAATTTGCACCAGGTATACTTGCAGGAGAACCACCTTCACCTATCCATGGTATAGAGACTGGTTGGCCATTAGCTTTTAAAATATCATCGGCTTGAATCCTTCCGTGAGGTCCGGATCCATTAACCTTTGCTAAATCAACGCCCATTTGAGAGGCAAGTTTTTTAGCTCTTGGAGATGCAATCACCCTCGAAGAAACATTACTCGTAGCAGCATTTATTTGATCACTATTAAAAGATGAGGCTGCCTTTTCACTCATTAATACGACTTCTTTTTCTTGTTTTTCAACAATTTCACTTTGAATCACAGGTTTTTCTTCAGTTTTGTTGCTTACCAATTCAAGTTGATCCGAACTAGAAACTTCGGGGTTATTTCCTTTATTTTGTTCTTGAACAGAAGCTATCTCATCCTCATTTTCTACAATAAGACCAATAGTCTCTCCTACTGGTGCAGTGCTGCCAGCAGGCATTAAAACAGCCGCAAGATATCCATCTTGAAAAGATTCAACATCCATATCTGCCTTGTCAGATTCAACAACCAAGACAGATTCACCTCTTTCAACTTTATCTCCTGGATTTTTCAACCATTCCACAATCTTGCCCTCTGTCATAGTAGAACTCAAGGCAGGCATGAATATTTCGTGAGACATAAGAAAATTGTTATTGCATAAGTTTCAAGGGATTTCTACCAAACTTCCTAAAGTTTTTATGGTTAAGAACCCTTTAAACTCTTGTTTTTAATTATACGAAATCATGTTCATAGTGGGAACTCTTAAAACTTAAGAAAGTAATAATTTAGATCGATTAGAATTTAAAGCTTTTCGCAATTAAGATTTACTTATATTTTTCAAAAATACTAAATCTTCTCTTTAATTATTATCTATAGATTGAATAACTCCATCTTTAACAGTAATCGATACTTGCATTTTTTTAATAAGATTGTCTCCCACAGTGACATCACAGAAACTATCCACTTGCCCTTGATCAACAATTTCGTCCATTTTTAATTCGCGAACTTGACTCTGTTGTTGAAGAAGATTTCTTTTTTGTTCTTCAATTTCATTTCGTTTTGCTGCGACTTGTTGTTGCACCTGACTAACCTGTTCTTGAACTCTTGGATCTAGGGGATTAACCGACTGGGATCTAATATTATTTACTATTTGCTGCCCTTCCTGCTCAAGTTGAGATAATTGCTGGTCAATGTTTGAAATTGCTTTACTTAATTCTTTTTCAGCATCTTCCTTCCAAGTTGGAGTAACTACAGCTTTAATAGCTATTGAGCGCTTTATAGATATTGAGTTTTTTGTTTCCATAAAAAATTAAATTACCTTTTCAATATAGATAGAACAAATCAAATTTTCTTACTAAATTTGTTTTCATACATATTTTCTATTTGTAATGAATACTTTTTTTCTATTTCTTTTCTTTTTTGTTTAAGAGTTTGTGTTAATAACCCATTTTCTAGAGTAAAGGCATTAACAAAATAACAATCTAATATTTGTTCTTCTGATCTCGCTCCTAATCGACTTTTAAGCAAATTATTAATTTGTGATTTGAAAAATGTACCAATTTTCTGATTCAGATTTAATTTTGAAAGGTCTTCTTCCAAAAACTTGCTTTTAACCAATTCGACATTAGGAACTACGAGAGCTGTTAAACATTTCTTATCTTGTCCTACTAATTGAATCTGATTAATAAATTCAGAACTAAGAATTTCAGTCTCTAGGGGATTCGGTTCTATATTTTCACCACTTGATAGCACTATTGTATCCTTGGCTCTTCCTGTTATAAAGAGAGAACCATTTGGTATTAGAAAACCTAAATCACCAGTATCAAACCAACCATCCTTGGATAAAACATCATTTGTAGCTATCTCATTATTAAGATAACCTTTCATTACTTGCGGTCCCCTAACAAGAATTTTCCCGACTTCTCTGAACTTCAGAATCTTTTTTTTATCATCATTCACTATTTTGATTTCAGTAAATGAAAGAGGTTGCCCAGATGATCCTCTAACATTTAATTCTCTTCTCCTACAAGTTAATACTGGACTAGTTTCTGTAAGCCCATATCCCACCAAAACATCTACACCTAAAGATTCAAAAAAAAGATCTACATGTTCTGGCAATGCACCTCCACCATTAATAGGAAATTTCAGTTTTTCTCCGCATAGTTGTCTAAGAATATTCGGCCATAAAAAAATAGTAGACAATTTATGTAAAGGGTATCGGCTAATAACAGAACCCAGTAAAGGGATTTTTGATTTAAAAGTTATTTGATTTATATCTATATTTCTTATCTTTCTAAGACTTCTTTTAAAAACCGAACTATTACTTATCAAAAACTTAATAAGTTTTTGCTTTTTGGAAGGCATTTTTTTCAAAGCCTGAAAAAAACCATCATGTATTGCTTCCCATAGTCTCGGTACAGTAGCCATGACAACAGGTTTTATTTGTGTAATATCATCTTTAAGAAATTTTGGAATTGTATAGTATTGAGAACAACCGCATGAAAAAAAGAAGTATTCAGCACTTCTCTCATAAGAATGCCAGATAGGCAAAACGCTTAATACAGAGGTCCCTGGTTCTGGATCAGCGATATAGGCTAAATTGATTATTTGATGTAAAAAATTTGCATGAGTCAAAGGCACACCTTTAGGTTTTCCGGTCGTCCCAGAAGTGTAAAGAATAGTAGCGACGTCATCAATTTCTGGATTAAATTTTTCAAGATTATTATTTTGTGAATTTTCTTTTTCTACTGAACTTAGGAATGTACTCCAACTTATTAAACTTTCAAATTGTTCATCTTCTAAATTGATTATAAATTTGAGTCTTTTTTTTAATTCTTCTTTGTTGTTTAACTTTAGCCAAATTTCCTTAGATTGAACTATTAGTCCTACTGAATTAGAGTGCCCAATAATATAGTCTAATTCTACTGAAGGAGAATTAATACCTCTCACTGCATTTATAGCTCCTAAACGCATTAAGCCTTGATCTACTGCTAGCCATCTTGGAGAATTTTCAGATATTACAGTAACTACATCCCCCTTTTTTAAACCATAATTTTCGAAAGAAAAAGAGACTTTTGTTATTAAATCAGCTAGCTCAGAATAAGAAAATTTTTCTTTATATTTACCTCTTAAATCGCAAACAGCTAAAGTATCACCACATTTAATTTTTAATTTTTCCCAAATTTGATCTATATGATCAAGGTTCTTAATAAAATCTCTATTTTTGGCAAATGTATTTTTTTTAGAAAGAGGTTTGGCTGCAGGCCAATACGCTAAATCACCCATATTAAATTAATTTTGAAATTTTAATTTCTATTTTGATATAAAATCAAAATTAAATTCTTCCTCGATGGTTTTTTTAACAATTCTCTTGACTTCTTGAATATTTAAATTTTTGTTGTAATCAATCATATTTGCCATAAGACAATTTTCTATTCCGCAAGGAACAATTTTATTAAAGTTTTCTAATTCGCAGTCAATATTGATTGAAAATCCATTTATCGTAATCCATCTTTTACACCCAATTCCAATTGATGCGATTTTCTTATTTTCTATCCAAACACCAGTAAACCCTTTTCTAGAGTGACAATCTATATTAAAAGCTCCAAGGATTTTTATAATAATTTCTTCAATTTTTCTTAAGTACCAATTTAAATCTTTATTAAAATTTTTCAAATCTAAAACCAAATACGTTACTAATTGTCCTGGCATATGACAAGTTACCTCACCACCTCTATCAATCTTAAAAACATCATATTCAGCATCATTTAGAGAAAATAGTAAATTATCGTAATTAGATCCTCTACCCAACGTATAACAGAGTTGATGCTCCCCTATCCAAATAAAGTCAGGGTTAGAATTATCTAAAATCAATGCCTCCTGATATTCTTTTTGTAAATTATAAACATCATTAAAAGAAGAAATATTATCAGGTTGTTTAATTATTGCTGTTCTATTAACCATATTTAAGTAGATTTAGAAAGTAAGTAAATATTTTTAGATTTGTTATGAAAATTTTAATCCATGGAAAGAATCTTGAGCTCACTGGAGCATTAAAAGAATATACTGAGGCAAAGATAGAAAAAGCAACTCATCACTATAAGGATATCGTTAAAGAAGCTGACATACACCTTTCAATTGAAAAGAACCCAAGAGTCTCGTTCCAAACTGCAGAAGTTACTATTTTTGCTAATGGTACCGTAATTAGAGCTGAAGAAAAAACTGAAAATCTATACTCAAGCATTGATTTAGTTTCAAATAAACTTTGTAGAAAATTACGTAAATACAAGGAAAGAAACAATAAAACAATTCATCATAAACATTTTAAAAATAAAGATTCTTTACCAATTAAAAATATGGAATCAAGTTTTTTAGATAAAGCTTTATTTAAAGACGGAACTGAAGCAAGTCTGCCTGAGCCATCTATCAAAAATAAATACTTTGAAATGACTCCAATTTCATCAGAAGAAGCAAGAAAACAATTAGATCTAATTGATCATGATTTTTATGTTTTTCGAAACAAGAAAAATAATGAACTTCAAGTAATATATAAAAGAAATCATGGAGGTTATGGACTGATTCAATCTAAATAAATTTTAAATGCCCAATATTGAATATGAATTAAACGAGAAAATTCATGCGATTATTATTAACCCTTATCTATCCTGGGAAGATTTCTGTGTGAATTGCGATTTAATAAGAAAATATAACATCAAAAATATTTCTACTTCACTAAATTATTTAACTGATCTTAAAAACTGTTTGGGTCATTATAGCGCGGATATAAACGCACTTATTTCTTACCCTTTAGCAGATTTACCAGTTTCATTTATTGAAGAATTAGTTTGTTTTGCAAAAGATAAGGGTGCAAAAGGAATTGAATATATCCCAAACTTTATCAATTTATCCAAAAGAAATTTAGAAACTTTCGCTGCTGAAATTGAGCAAGTTAAATTATCAGGATTACCAGTTTCAATAATCATAAATAAATCAAAACTACAAGAAGAAGTTTTTGTTAATGCGATAGAAATATGTTTGGAATTAGGAATAAAAAATTTTCAATTCGGGGACGGGTTTGGGTCTCCTCTTACATCTAGTGATGTTTCCGAAATACTAAAAATAACAGGATCTCAAAATCAAATCAAAGTTGTAGGTGGTATAAAAAATCTGACGCAAGTAATTGATTTATTTGATAATGGAATTAGTTGCGTGGGTACTTCCAATTTTTGTGAAATTTTTGAAGAAGTAAACGTTATTTAAATGTCTGGTTCTGGTGAGTGCAGACTAAAAGGTCTCTGTATTAAAGCTTCTCCATTAGGCGAGAATGATAGATTAATAACTATCCTTACCGATGAGCAAGGGATTGTTAGATTAGCGGCACCTGGTGCCAGGCGTCCTAAAAGTAGTCTTGCCGCAGCTACTCCTTTAACATATTTAAGTCTGCAGATTTTTGGGAAAAGAAATCTTAAATCTGTACGTCAAATTAAAATATTAAAAAGCTATTCTGGCCTAGGTAAAAATATTGAATGTCTTGCAGCCGCACAAGCAATAACTGAATTAACATTTTTATTAGTAGGTAATAATGACAAGCAACAAGACTATTTATCTAGCGTTCTTGCGCATCTTGATAGGATTTATTTATATAAGGAGTCTCAAGAAGAAGATATTAAAATGCTCTCGATGAGTATTCAATCTTTAATCCATCTATTAGCCATCGGGGGTATTAATTTACCAATTCATCATTGTTGTAAAACTGGAGAACCTATTATTCCACCTTTAGGAAATTGGGAATGGAGTTGTTATTATTTGCCAAGTGAAGGTTTTTCATCCATAGAAGATCCTCAAAGTAACCTAAAAATAAATGCATCAGAAGTTGCTCTATTGCAGAGACTTCTTTTCCCAGAATTACCAATAAAATCTAATGGAGAGTTGTTGGGTCCCAAAAAAGTCTGGCTTAAAATATTATTCATTATTGAGACATGGATCTCTACTCAATTAGAGAAAGATCTATCTTCACTAAAAATGTTGAGAGAAATATATAGTTAGCATTTTCATGAAGCAATAAAAAATTTAAAAAATATGATCATGGCGCCTTTGCCTGTTAACTTTATAAATAGTTAATTCAATTAATGTGGTTCATATTGCCTGGTTGGGAAAAAAATCCCCTTTTTGTGGAAATGTAACTTACGGTAGCTTAACTACTAAGGAATTAAAGGCCAGAGGACATAAAATTAGTTTTATTCATTTCGATAATCCCTCTAGTTCAAATTCATCAAAACCATTATTTCTTGCAAATGATCCTGATGTAAGTCTCCCATATTTAATTAAATCTCAAGTATATACAATACCCTCTCCAAGGGCAGAAAAAGAGCTAAGGCTATCATTGGAAAGATTAAAACCTGACATAGTACATGCAAGCCTAACTTTATCTCCTTTAGACTTTAGACTTCCAGAGCTTTGTAATAAAATTAATGTTCCTCTTATAGGAACATTTCATCCACCATTTGATGCAAAAAATAGAAATCTTACTGCGAGCACACAACAATTAACGTATCAACTTTATGCTCCCTCTTTAGCAAAGTTCGATAGGATAATTATTTTTTCTGAACCTCAAAAAAATGTTCTTGAGAAATTAGGAGTACCTAAAGAAAAACAAATAATTATTCCAAACGGAGTTGATGAAAATATTTGGAAACCTTTTTGCGAAAAAAGTAAAAAATATAATCAGGTTAAAAACAAACTTGGAAATGAAAGAATCTTTTTATACATGGGAAGGATTGCAAATGAAAAAAATATAGAGGCACTTTTACGTTCTTGGCGCCAAACAAGAACTCAAAATTGCAAATTAGTTATTGTTGGGGATGGACCAATGAAGCCAACACTTGAAAATAGTTTTTCTAACCTTGGTAATGAGAAATTAATTTGGTGGGGTGCCGAATTAGATTTAGAAACTAGGATAGCAATAATGCAAATAGCAGAAGTATTTTTCTTGCCAAGCTTAGTAGAAGGTTTATCATTATCACTTTTAGAGGCAATGTCGGCTGGTACTGCTTGTGTAGCTACAGATGCAGGAGCGGATGGTGAAGTTTTAGATAACGGAGCAGGAATAGTAATTTCAACTGATAATGTGGCTGCACAATTAAAAACTATAATCCCAATTCTTGTAGAACACCCTTCATTTACAAAAGATCTTGGAGAAAAAGCTAGAGAACGTGTACTTGAGAGATACACAATTACTAAAAATATAAATTCACTTGAAAAAGTTTATATGAACTTAAAAGATAATTGAATAAACTAACGAAACTCTTTACTTCGATTACTAGCTGAAACTATTGATTCAATTAATGCTGACCTTACACCCTTTTTTTCTAAAACCCTTAAAGCAGAGATAGTTGTTCCACCTGGAGAGGTTACTAAATTTTTAAGCTCAGAAGTAGTAAGTTTATTTTCCTTTATTAAACAAATAGTCCCTAATATCATTTCCATAACAAGTTCCTCTGAATTTTTTTTTGGTAATCCCCCGCTTAATCCTCCATCACTTAATGCTTCTATAATCAAAGCAATAATTGCAGGACCTGATGAAGTTAAAGCTAAAAATATATCAAGGTAATCTTCGGTAAATTCATAAATTTTGCTAGTTTTTTCAAATAATTTTTTTGCAAATTGTTTCTGATCTTCTGTAATGTCTTCTCCCCAAGAAATCCCTGTTAAACCTTTTCCAATAGTTATTGGAATATTTGTAACCACCCTCACACATTTATGATTAGGAAACTTTTGAGTAAGTCTTTTTATTGAAACCCCAGCAAGAATTGAAACTAATAAATTGTCCTTATTTTTTATTTGATGGTCCTCACTTATATCATCTAATTGTTGGGGTTTTATCGAAAGAAGTTTATATTGACAATCCCAAATTATTTTTGACTCTTTAGAGCCTGATTTATAAACGTTTATATTATGTTTATAATTTTTTTTTATGTTTTCTAAACTTTTTTCTGTATTTACAACACAAAAAACATTCTCTGGCTGAATTAATTTGTTATCTAGTAGAGGGGTAACTATGGCACTTGCAATATTTCCAAAACCAATAATCGCAATTTTATCTGTCACAGATTAATCATGAATAAGCACTTAATTTAGAATTTCCCCATGCTGGTTCAGGAGTAGTATTTTTGCCAAAACTATATTGGGGTGTGTTTTCTGAAGACACGGAAGAAGGAGAAGCTTCTTCTGGGGAAGAACTAGTTACATTTACACAACTTGGGGCAAAAAGAAAAATACTTTCACCAACTCTCTCTTGATGTCCATCAATTGCATATGTACCACCAGCAATAAAATCAACCGCTCTTTGAGCTTGATCAGGATCCATCATAGTTAAATTGAGAATTACAGTTTTTCTCTCTCTTAATGCTTGTATAGCTTGAGGCATCTCATCAAAACTTCTTGGTTCCATTAAACTTACTTCTGAGGATGAATTTGAGATTCCAGGCATACCAACTACTTTTGATGATCTGTTGTTATTCATAAAATCGAATGGATTTGAATTTGCAAGGGCATTTGCATTCTTTGGATTTTGTTTGAAATTATTAATATCATTTAATTCATCCTCTGAAGGATAATCCAACTCATCAAAATCATCATCGAGATACTCATCCCCTGCAACAACTGCCTTTAATCTAGAAATAAGTGACACCTTTTAAATCCTCTTGAAATTGATTACTAAGGTTTAAGAACCTTGAGTAATTGATTCATTTTTTAAATGAATAAACTACCTATACTTAGATAACGTTAGTTGAACTTTACTGCAAGTTTATAGATAAGATTTTTATAAAAAAAATAACTTATTAGGATCTACCTCCAAAAATCAATGATCCTAATCTTAACCAAGTTGATCCAGCGTCAATAGCTTCCTCCCAATCACCTGACATACCCATGGAACAATCTGGTAGTTGCAGAGAATCAGCGAGAGCACGACATTTTTTGAACAACCCTGAATTTTCTTTAGAGCTAAGTCCTTTAGGATTAATAGTCATCAAACCGGTTAATGAAATATTTTTCAAATCTTGAATTTCTCTCCATTTCAAAATTAAAAATTCAGGGTTAAAGCCTCCTTTAGAAGGGTCATCACTCAACTTAACCTGCAACATAATTAATGGATTTTTCTTCTCTTCACTTGAAATATTAGAAATCTTTTGCAACTTTTCAAATGAATCTACTGAATGAATATATTTAAAATTTTGAACAATTTTTCTTATTTTATTACTTTGTATTCTTCCAATAAAATGCCAATTAATTTGTTTAAGATCTATTAAGGTTAATTGTTTTTCAAGCGCCTCTTGAACCTTACTTTCACCAAAATCATTCTGACCTATATTTTGAATAGTCTTGATTTCTTGACTTTTAAATCCTTTACTTACGGCAAGAATATTTACATTTGATGGTATTTTATTTTTTATTTTTAAATAATTTTCAGGGTTCACCTTTTATAAGAAAGTTTGCGTAAATAAATTCTCCCATTTAGATAGTTCCTCAGATCCTTTTCTTCTAGCTTTTTGAAGGTTTAATTCGGCCTGATTACGAGCATCTAAATAAGGTATAACTTCAAAAAAAACTTCTCTCTGTCGAACTTCTACCAAAAAAAACATTTTTTGAGCGTATAAAGTCGCATAAATATCTCTCCCATCATTTCCAGGAGAAACTTGGTATAGCATGCCAAATGTTGGATGGTTTAAATAACGCTCAGAACTCAAACCTAAAATATTGTGTTATTTATAATGCACCATACAGTTTTCTAAGAAAAATTGCTATGCAAATAAAACAAATCGATAATGTATTAACAATTACATTGAGAGATTTTGAAGGATAAAGAGTTCTAAATCTGTTGGTTTTTATAATAATTTTTTTCTTTGAGAGTAATGATTCTGCTCCTTGATCAATTCTCAGAAATATATTTTTAAATAATCTTTCTACTAAGATTAATAAAACATTAAAGGATTTCTTTAATCCTAAATTTCGAAAATTTATTGATCTAACTGACACTGATTTAATGATATTTTGAAATTCTTCCTGCACTAGAGGAATAAAACGTAATGCAATTAACAACTGAAAAAGCCACTTATTAATTGGCAATCCAATCTTTCTTAATGGATACATAAACCAACTTAATCCCCATACAATATCTTCCTGCAATGTGGTTAAAAGCATCAAATTCACACTATGAATAACGGTAAATATCAAAGTAGAGGTTTTTATTCCTAGTTCAAAGGCTTTTCTTGATAAGTTAAAGGGACCTAAATTAAAAAACCATATCTTCTGAGAAGGAATTTGCAAAATATTCCATTCTTTTTGGCTTTCCAGTACTACGTCCAACTCATTGGGATTTCTTAAGTAGCCATCAAGAGATTGAATATCAGAAGAAGCAAGTATTGATATACATCCAATTAATAGTGATAAAAATGAGAGAAAAAATAAAGATCGCCACCATACCCTAGATGGCAATAAACTTAAAAAAGTAATTAATAGTAAAAAACCAACTAAACTCAATCTCCATATTGGACCTGCCCAAATTGGAGTGATTAAAAATATCATTACGATGATTATTTTTAATCGACTGTCTATAATTCTTAGCCAACTTCTATTACCATGAACGTATTGACCAACAGAAAATTTGGTTAGCAAATTCATTAATCTTTTTGAATTAACTCAATATTTTCCCTTTCGACTTCTTTATTTAAAGCTCTCTGCTGTTTTCCCCTCCAAAGTAAAATGAGGGGTGTGCCTTCAAAGCCTAAATTTACTCTAATTTGTTTTTCAATATATCTTCTATAAGTTATTCCGAATAATTTAGGGTCATTTACAAAAAGAGTAAAAGTTGGAGGTTTGTTCTTTACTTGAGTACCGTAATAAAGTCTACCTTGCTTGCCGCTTCTCTTCGTTGGAGGACTTTTCCAACTGATTGATTCTTTAAGTACTTCATTAACTACTGATGTTGTAACTCTTCTTCTATGTTGATTTACAGCGTTAAGAGCATGTTCAAAAATATTATCAACTCTTTGACCAGTTAGGGCCGATATAAAAATCATTTTTGACCAATGTAAAAAATAAAGTTTAGATCTAAGTTCTTTTTCTACTTGATAAATTGTTGAACTATTTTTTTCTACAAGATCCCATTTATTAACAACAATTATGCAAGCTCTGCCTTGTTCTTCAATGCGCCCAGCCAGCTTCTGATCTTGATCAGTTACTCCGTCAACCGCATCTATAACTAAAACACAAACATCACTTCTATCTATTGATTTAAAAGCCCTATTAATACCAAAGAATTCAGTACCATATTTAACATTTTTCTTTCTTCTAATCCCTGCAGTATCAATAATTTTCCAATGATTATCACCTTTTTTAATAAGCGTATCTATTGAATCAGTTGTCGTCCCACTAATATCACTAACTATTGCTCTCTTTTCTCCACAGATTGAATTTAACAAACTAGATTTACCAACATTTGGCCTACCAATAATTGACATCATTATCTTTTCTTCATCATCCTCGATATTATTTTCAGGAAGTTCGCCAATAACGAGATCTAAAAGATCTCCAGTACCTGAACCATGAATAGCCGAAACAGGTTTAGGTTCGCCCAATCCTAATTTCCAGAACTCTGAAGCTAAGGATATTCCAAGAGTAGTCGATTCGCATTTATTAACAGCAACAATTGTTTTACAGCTTGAGTTTCTTAACCATTTTGCTATTGATAAATCACCATCGGTAACGCCTTGATTCCCATCTACTACCAGTAAAGCTAGTGAAGCCTCTTCTAGAGCCAAGAAAACTTGTGTCCTTATCTCGGGGAGAAATTCACTATCATCATCAAAAACTAAACCTCCAGTATCAACTATCTGGAATTCCTTACCTCCCCATGAAGCATTTTGATAAGTTCTATCTCTTGTAACACCTGGTTTATCAAATACTATTGCATCATTACTTTGGCAAAGACGATTTACTAAGGTAGATTTCCCAACATTAGGTCTTCCGATGATTGCTATTGTAGGAAGAATCAATTCTTCTCTCCAAAGAAATTAGTATCCATTACAACTATACCTTTAATAGAATCATTTACCTTTTTCAAAAAAATTTATTTTATTTCTGGATCGCCAAAATGTCCTTTAACTGGATTAACAGGGGGTGAACTAGGACTTGGCATTAATCCACTTTCTTTTGAAAAACAATCATTTTCAATCGCCCAATAAATCAACCAATTTACTGCCGTCGCTCTTCTAGTTCTTCTTGGATAGAGTTCATTAATCTTATAGCCTTTAAAATTAAGAAAATTTTTCAATCCCTGTTTATACTCTTTTGGAATTGATCGAGTCAAATGTACTGAGGCTGGTCGCTCTGAAATGATTTGTGGAGCTTTTTCAAATTTCTCTGACCAATAAGAAGGAGTTAATGAGCTGGAAACCCAATTATTTAAAGTTATTTCTCTAGTATAAAAAAGTCTTTCCCAAACTAATTCACAAACAAATACGTCACTAACCTTATCTTCAAGAACAAAAAATAATAGATCCTTACATATTGGCCATGTAAATTGATTTTCAACTAATTTTTCTTTTTTATACATTAATCGAACCTTATCAAAATCAAAGAAAAATAAGGCATAAATTCCTTTTTATATTGAGATGCATATTGAATAATTTGATCAGGCATACCAACACTCAAAGCTATTAATGATTTATTGATGATATCCTCTTTTTTTAAAATTTCCCTGACTAAATTCCATCTTTTGCCAACTTTCATAATGGCTAATACCGTTTTATTGGCCTTACTTTCCCTAATTAGGGTTGTTAATTCAGATTCTAAGGAAGGGCATTCTTTGATGATCAAAGTCTCGCCTTTTTTTACCAAATCAAAATCATTCAAAGCTGCTGCTGCCGCAATAGAGGAAATACCAGGTATGGTTTTGGTAATAATTTCAGCATGATTTTTTTTTATTAACCTCAAAATATTAGAAGAGCTTGCAAATAATGAAGTATCTCCAAGACAAAGTAAAACAACTGATTCTCCATTTTTTATAAATTTCACAATTTTATCTACTGCGTTAGACCATATTTCATCTGGATCAAAATCCTTCCTAGCCATTGGAAAGATGATAGGTATATTTTTTTTAAATTTGGTGTATTTCTTGACTATTTCCGCAGCGAAGCTCTTTTTATTATCATCTGATATTGGATAAACTACAACTTTCGCTTTTTTTATTGCATCCACAGCAGCAAGTGTTAAAAGCGATGGATCTCCAGGGCCTACACCAACGATTGTGAATGTTGGTAAATCAGTTTTATATCGATTAAGTAAACTTAAAAACTTGTTTATTATCATTTTTATTTTATTAACTTTAGCTATGTACCCTTGGTAATACAAAAGTTTCGGCTAGTATTGATGACTCAATTTCAGACAATTCCTGTAACCTTTTGAAAGTTTGATTTTTGGAGAATTTAGTTTGCGCTAGTTTCCAGTAAACTCCAAAATGTCTTGCCTCACTCTCAAGCAGAGACTCATAAAGGGATTTAAATGATTTATCTTCAAAATTCAGCGCAAGCAAACTTAATCTTTCATGACTTCTTGCTTCAATAAGTCCTGCTATTAAGAAACTATCAAGCATTCTATTGGGCTCTTCCTTTCTTATGTTCTTGGACAATTCAGCTCCATATGGAGGCGGTTTTAAGGACTCAAGAGAATGTCCAAGATCCTTTAAAAAATAAAGTATTTTTTCAAAATGCTCTAATTCCTCTCTCGCTATTGGACTTAGAACTTCTGCCAGATTTGGTTCTGATGGATATCTAAACATTAATTGAATAGCTACTCCTGCTGCTTTTCTTTCACAATGAGCATGGTCAATAAGAATATCAATTGGATTAGATAATGCGAGTTTGATCCACTCATCTGAGGTAAATGACGATAGGTATTTAATATGAGAAGTTGGCCTTTTGAAATCGACTAACATTTAATCTTTACTATTTAAATATCCAATAATTCCTTCAAGAGCTAAGGAATAACTTGATATGCCGAACCCACTAATAATCCCTATAGCCTTATCTGTAAGAAAAGATTCTTTACGAAAATCTTCTCTACTGAAAATATTTGAAATATGTAACTCTACAAACGGAATTTTTGATCCAATTAAAGCATCACGAATAGAAATCGAGGTATGAGTAAAAGCGCCAGCATTTATAAGAATACCTTGGATACTTTTTACAGATTCTTGAATTTTATCTACTATTTCTCCTTCATGATTACTTTGAAAACATACAAGATTAATACTTTTTTCTTTAGCAACTTTAGTTAAATCTTTTTCTATATCACACAGTGTTTTATTACCATATATTTCAGGTTCTCTAGTTCCCAAAAGATTTAGATTCGGTCCATTTATCAATAAGATATTCATCATCAATAAAGTCTTTTCTATTAAATGCTATCTAGAAAGAAACAAAAAAACCAAAACATTTTCACACAAAGTGACCATTAACTGATAAGTTCAAATAGTGGGGGTCGGTGCCCGAGTGGTTAAAGGGGGCGGACTGTAAATCCGCTGGCTCTGCCTACGTTGGTTCAAATCCAACCCGGCCCACTTTAAAATTGCCCTTGTAGCTCAGCGGTAGAGCACTCCCTTGGTAAGGGAGAGGTCTCGGGTTCAAGTCCCGACGAGGGCACTTGCACTATTGACTAATATAGCTGCGATCTCATAGGACATCATTTAATCTTGAATTCAGATAAATTTGATAAAACCTGTATTCCTGCAATGTCACTTTCTTCATACCGGATGCACAAAATATATATTGCAGCAACCATGAATTATGGTCTTGGTTCTGATGATCCAGAGGAGTTGGCTTACTACAACAAAATCAAAAAAGAGATGGATGATATGAAAAAAAAACCAATTAAAAGAGGAATTTCCCTAAATTGGGATACTCCCGAAGGAATGGATAAATGAACCTGAATACTTTTTTATTAATTGATGGGAGTTTGATGCTTATTGGTCTACCTTTATTGATGATTCTTAAAAGCAAAAATTGATAAGAATTATTTTATCCATATTTAAATTAAATTGTTGATCCTTTATCCGTATGTCGGAGTACCTCAAACCGTACATATTTATTAGTCACATGGCCTCTCTAACTAGTTAGAACATAGATGTAGTCGTCATGAGCAAATGTCTACCAAATCCACAGTAAATAAAGATTTTAAATCTGAGATTGAAGGGAGATCAGAAGAAGAACTTCTTGAGGAAGAAAACAGGAATCAGCAAACTTTGGATAGCTTTGTTGAATCTGATAAAAACTGGAGTTGATTAAATTTTATTTATTTAGGAGAAAGTTATGAACTTAAAAAGATCACCATTCTCAATTCTGGACAAAGATAAAAGAGAAATGGACTATATCAAAGGGGTTTACAAGAGAAAAATTCAAGCTGAAATTGAATCTTATAAAGATCCCGAAGACGAAGATGAGAGAGATACAATCCAAGCTCAAGATGTATTGATGCTTGATAGGATCTCAATTTAGTAATTTTTCTTCTTCTCCTTCTTTTTTTTCTTTTTCTTCTTTACCTTTTCAAAAACCTCACAAGCCTTCTGTTCAATACTATCCAGCTTATTTGAGATTTCTTTTATAGCTTCTGCTTTTCCTTCTTTAACTGCAGTATCACTTACCTCAATAATTTTAACTGGCTCTCCTTTAACGACAGTATCTTTTGTCTTTTCAGTTTTAATTACAAACTTATCTTTGATGAAATTGGCTATAAAAATAAGAATAGGAACATGAGCTAGACCGCCTATTACTATTCTTGTTTCTGAATAAGCCATTTATATATTCAAAAGAACTGAGATATTTAAGCATAAATTTAATTTTTAAATGCCTTTTATTAAGCCAATAAACATTTGTAATCATTTCTTGATTCGTAGATAAATAATCTTGCTATTAATTAAATAGAGACTTTTTAAAAAATGCCATTAGACGTATTTCTAATGAATATGTGTGTTGTGGTAATAGCGTTGCTTATAAGAAGAGAAATCAAACTTAAGAAGGCGAGATAAATAATGAAAACACAAATTTTAAAAGAGCATTACATTCCAAATATCCATGCTATTACTCTTTTACTAATGCTTCTTCTATGCCTGTGGTTACCGCTTGCACTCAGATTCTTATTAATAATTTAATCGAACTAATTAGTTAATACTCTTATCTTTAAACTCAGCTATATCCTAATTTAGTTTTAAAGATCTTATATGGGATTCCTGTTAAGCATTAAACTTGTATAAGTTTGCATAGTTACTTTTTTGACTAATCAGAAACCCAACTTGTGATTTTCGTTGTGCTATAAATATGTCCTCCAGATTCTATATTCTTAATGGTTTCAGGATCTGAAAAAACATGCTTAGCCACACCTTCTTCAGCTTGATGAATAACAATAACTTCTTTTGGATCAATTAAACTTTTGCCACGATATAGAGGAGTAAGTCCTACCGTTTTATGAAATGCATCTATCTCTGGGCTATCAAACATTTTTACCCATTCCTCAAATGTATTTGAAAGTTTAAAGGTGAAAACAGTAGTTTCAATAGTCATAAAAAAAAACTAATTGCTATTTATTTTAGATCGACTGTCAATAATCAAGAAAAAACTGGTGGATAAGGTGTTTGTCCATTCATTAATGATGTATCAATTGGTTTACAGATATTCATCAGAGCATCTTGTCCAAACCCTGGACCAGAGGGTCCATCTATAAACTCCTGAAAATCTTCAGCTGAAATACCCTCTTTTACTTCCCAAAAACAATATACAGGACCAGTTTTAGTTACTGCATTTGCAGAATGGTTAAAAAATCCTTTTTCTTTATTAGCTGCTACCGCATCATCCCATCCACCACCTGGTGACATTGCCGCATAAGCTGTTTCCCACCATTTTTCAGCTTTTCCTGCCTTAAATTCATGATGAACAATATAAAAAGTTGATGCCATAAAAATAATTTTTGTGCTGAAAATAAACTACTTGATATAAGTAAAGGGAAGATTAATTTATTTTGAATTCCTAAATAAAAAAAGGGGGCTAAAAGCCCCAAGCGATCGAATGTCAATAAAAACACCCTTTATCAGAATCCAGATATTGCTTCATAGAAATCAGCGTCTGGGAGTATTTCCTTCAAGGGTTCAATCTCCTTAGCTGGGCCTTGGACCTGCACAGTAATATCTGACACTTCAAAAAGCTTGGGAATCATATGTCCCATATTTTTGAGATGAAATAAAGCGGCAGCACCATCTTTATATGCCTCTCTTACATAAGCCTTATCTGAACCGCATGTAGTGATATTAAAAAAAAGGCAGTCAGGTTCATTAGCTTTTGTCAGTACCAAAATTTCTTCTAAAAGAGCTATGCACTGGTCCATCTTCCCATCCTTGATTGTGAAGTGGGGATGGATAGAAACCATAGATGTATCGAGAGACATTAATTTATAGATATTTCTCCTATCTTTTTAGCAACTAATCTTGATAAACAAGTTAAAAATATAGATTATCTAAAAATTAAGAATTTTAATTTGGTATCGCATGTACCGTTTATACGTTTTTTGAAAGCTATTAATTGGATATGAGTTATTTTGCTGAGCCAAACCATATTGAATATGATGCATGGTTCGATGAAAACATCGACCCAGTGGATCTTGTTAATTACTTAGATGAAAAGGAGTTCAGCGATTCGGTACACTTTAAGTTCCATAAGATGTCCACTAGAAATTTAACGATTGGTTCTTCTGATAATTTTCACTGGTAAGTAAAAGATTTTTCACTACATGGATAGTTATGAATCTTACGCAGAATATGTTCCATCACTTTCTCTTCGTGCCTTAGCTAATACAATTTCATCTAAAACTTTTTCAATCATGTAAGCACTCTTTTTACCAAAGCATTTTTCTTTTTTTATCTTCTCAAAATCATTTGGAATTAAAGTATTATTTTCACAACAATCGCATTTAATATCAATTTTCTTACCTCTGAAAACCTCCAAAGCTCTAGAAAAAATCCATTGCTGAACTGAAATACTTTCCCAACTATCAAAATTAGACCATTCATCAAAATCCCTATTAAGGATGCCTTTTAATCCATCAGCCTGATTTACATATACTAAGTGTGAATCTTTTCTTGGTTCATCATTCATACCAATTGTTTTGACAGAATTTTGATTCATTAAATATAGATTGATTGAGTAGCCTTATTAATCTAGAGGATAATTCCAAAAATATAAACCAAAAAATGTCTCAAATAAGATCATTAATTGCTTTATCCAATCTAGAAGTATGATTTGTATTTCTGAGTAATTCAAAATCCTTAAAATCAAAGCCAGGGCCAACACAACAACTCACTAAAGTAAATTCGCCTGTACTTTTTGCAGCTTGCCAATATCCAGATGGGATCATTTCTACTGGATTATTGGAATCTAAAATTAAATTTCTTATTAACTTATTATCATTATCTAGGCACCATAAATTCAGTGGATCGCCCCTTAAATAAATCCAAATTTCATCAGCATTTTTTACTCTATGCCAAGCACTTTTTGCATCTCTCTCCAAAAGATAATAAATTCCCGTAATAAAATTTCTACTTTGGCCATCTTCCCTTATTAGATAATTCTTACTCCTTACTATCTCTCTGAACCATCCACCCTCAGGATGAGGAGATAAATTGAATTGTTTAATTATTTCTATGTTTTTTTTATTAGGATTCACATCACAAAAATATATTTTAAATTTCTCTTATACTTAAAAGCTAACTGAAAATAAATCAAAATAAACTATATTTTCTAAAAAATTAAGCACAAATAACTGACAAATCTACAAAATTTTTATTTTCATCTGCCAGTTCAGTAATGATTCTATTGAGCCATTCAGAGGTCGTTTCACAATAGCCTACATTTAAAATAGTTTTCTGCTTTGCTGTTTCTTCTTTATTCATAATTAAAGTATTTTTTTATAAATTAGTCTTTAATTAAATCTATGAGAATAAGTCTTAATTACTATCTATTTCAAAAAGTTGTATTTAATACATATTTAAAAACTGCTAGTAAACAAATAAAATTAAATCGTTGACAAGAAAATGTATACAAGTAAGAGTAGAAAAAATTTATTATTTAACCTATGAATAACATCAAAATTGAGGAATTGATGAAAGTAAGGTTCGATGGTATTGCTAATAGAATTGGGCAATTAAGCAAAAGGGAAAGTGAGTCTTTATTACTTGAACATCTTGAGTGGTTGGAGGGAGGATGGGAGACTGAAGAAATCTTATTTTTAAAAAAGCCCTACAGAAAATGGTGGTTCTAACTCCACTTCTATAAATAATTAATGATGGCCTAAGGGACCAGGGCCCGATCCTATTTTGTAAGAATTTTCTAAAGATTTCTCAACAAATAATTTCGCTTTTTGTATGGAATCAATTAGATCAAAACCTAAAGCCTTGTAACCACAAATAGCAGCACTCAAAGTACAGCCGCTACCGTGGGTATTTTTTGTATTTATAAAATTATTAAATAGCCACTCTTTTCTACCATTTAAGTCAAGGAAAAAATCCTTCCCTTTCATATCTTTTAAACCGCCACCTTTTATAAGTACTGCTTTAGCTCCAAGATCAATAATTTTTCTTGCTGAATTTTCGATATCTTCTTTATTCCTTATTTCTAAATCAGAAAGTAGATTTGCTTCATAAATATTTGGAGTTACCAAATCAGCAATTGGTAATAAGAGTTTTTTATAAGCATTAATAGCAGAATCTTCCAGTAATTTAGAACCAGTTCTTGTAACCATTACTGGGTCAATAATTTTGGTTATTTTGTAAGTATTTAATTTTGAAGCAGTATCATTAATTATCCTTTCATTTAATAACATTCCAGTTTTTAAGGCATCAATACCAAAATCAGCAAATAAGGTATCTAACTGATTTAATAAAGTATTCTTCTCTACTGGTTGAACACATGTAACCTCAATACTATTTTGTGCGGTAATACATGTAATAACAGAACATCCATGTACTTTAAGGGCCATGAAAGTTCTCAAGTCAGCCTGTATGCCTGCTCCACCACCAGAGTCACTACCACCTATTGAAAGTGCAATTTTTGAATACATAATTTATTAACTCGTTTTTGAAAGTACTATAAATAAATTTTAATTTAAATCAGAAATCTGAATATGCATTAAAAAAGTCTAACTCCAATTCCATAGCTCTTCTGTATAAATATTTGGCCTGATTAATATCATATGTTTCTTTATTAGTCTCAATAAGATTTTCAAGTGAATCTGCTAGCTTTTCAAAGCTCTCATCAGAATAAGTAATTATCCATTCTTTATATTTAATGTCAAAAACCTCCTTATACAATCTTTTTCCTATCCAAGAATAAAGTCGCATACATGGAGTCATTGCAAACATTATTTCAACAGAGCTAAGTCTTTTGGAAGTATCATCAAGAAAATCTGTATAATTTTTAGTGGCTTTTTTTATATAGTTATTAGACAAATCAATATCCCATTCTTTTGCATACGTTTCATGAAGTATTAACTCCTCTGAAACGCCCATTAACAGTTCACTTAACTTCCTTATTGAGTACTTATCTTTTGATTTAGAAACTGCAAGACCATAAGCCTTAGCAAAAGTCTCTAAAAAGAAATAATCTTGAGCTAAATATTCTTGAAATATATTTTTAGGGAGACTTCCATTTTTTAAACCTTGAACAAATTTTGTATTTAAACTTAGTAAAGCAATCTCATAATTATCCTCCCAAAGTTTTTTTGTTATTTTCATTTTTTGATTTTTAGTTATTCTAAAATTTTTTATATTTTTTACCTACAAACTTAATCTTATTTTTCTAGGATTAAAAGAAAAAATTATGAAAGAAATAAATATCTTATGGTTTAAGAAAGATTTAAGAATTTTTGATAACGAAGCTCTCTGTGAGGCTATAAAAGATAATGATATTTTACCTATTTATATTATTGAGTTAGATATTTGGAGCCAAAATACTCATTCAGATAGACAATGGCAATTTTGCAAAGAAAGTTTAATAGATTTAAGAAATGCACTTGCTGAGATTGGGCAACCATTAATTATTAGGACTGGGAATGTTATTAATATTTTTGATGAAATTAGTTCAAAATTTAAAATCAAAGGTATATATAGCCATCAAGAAACCGGAGATTGGCTTACTTATCAAAGAGATCAAAAAGTAAGAGAATGGGCTTTAAGCAAAAATATTATTTGGAAGGAATTTCTACAATTTTCAGTTTTTAGAGGAAATTTAGATAGGAATAATTGGTCTAAAAAGTGGCAAGAAAATTCCGAAAAAAACTTACTTAAAGCTCCATTAAGAATTAATTCTATTAACTTTAATATTGGAGAAATACCCTCAGACGAAATTTTTACCTTTAAAAGAGAAACTTGTCCAGGAAGAATGCAAGGTGGAAGAAAGAAAGGTTTAGAGAGAATGCAATACTTCTTTAGTAATAAATTAGATTCTTATTCAAAAGATATATCCAGCCCAGAAAAATCATTTGATAGTTGTACAAGATTATCCCCATATATTTGCTGGGGATGCATATCATTAAAAGAAATTTTTAAAAAGGCAAATATATCAAAAAACAATAATTCCAGGATGTTAAAAAGTAGATTAACTTGGCATTGTCATTTTATTCAGAAACTTGAAAGTGAACCAGAACTAGAGTTTAGGGAATACCATCCTTTTTTTAAAAATATTAGAGAAAAAAATAATGAATTACTTTATTCATGGAGTTCAGGTAATACGGGCTTTCCTTTTATAGATGCATGTATGCGTTCATTAAATTTTAATGGATGGATTAATTTTAGGATGCGAGCGATGTTAATGTCTTTTGCTAGCTATAATTTATGGCTACCATGGCAAGATTCAGGTTCTGAATTGGCAAATAAATTTGTAGATTATGAGCCTGGAATACATTGGAACCAATGCCAAATGCAATCTGGAACTACGTCTATAAATACCAATAGAATTTATAATCCTATTAAGCAGGGAAAAGATCATGATCCTCAAGGAAAATTTATAAAAAAATGGATACCAGAATTAAAGGATATATCACTTAATTTCATTCATGAACCATGGCTATTATCTAGATTTAATCAAGAAGAATATGAACGAATAAATTACATAAGACCAATTATTGACATCCCAATTAGTACTAAAACTGCAAAGAAGAAAATTCAGGAAATCACTAAAAAGGATGGATATTGGGATATCTCAAAAGAAATTTATTTAAAACATGGCTCTAGAAAAAGGCTTAGAAAAAATATAAATAATAAAAAAATCATTTCTAAGGAAAAGGAAATACAATACGAACTGAAATTAGATTTCTAAATTTTATTGTCAGAAATTTTCAGATTCTTTTTAGTGAATAGGAAAGTTTTTTAAATTTTGAAATTGAATATATAAATCCACGATGAAGCAATGCAATCTTTAATGTATTTATTAGAATTTATTAGTTATGTCTGAAAGATTTGAATGGGACGATACCAATAGTTCAGGTATATGGTGGAGTACTAATGTAAGTATTAGAGACGAGTGCATTTTGCTTAAAGAAGATACTCAATGCGAAGATTCTGATATCGTCGAACTTCTTAGGAGTATTGCACAAAATATTGAAGATAATGGCCTTTAATTTTTAAATGAATATTCTCTCTTTTAGAGATTTTGAATTCCTTTTACAGCTTTTATTAATTCGATAGTAATACCTTTTTCACTCATTGAATGACCAGCATCATTAACAATAATTAATTCAGAATTCTTTAATTTCTTGTTTAGATCCCAAGCACTCCTAACAGGACATACAACGTCATACCTCCCTTGAATTATTTTTGTTGGAATCGATTCTATTGCTCTTATGTTTTTCAAAATAAAATCATCTTCTAAGAAAATATTATTAATAAAATAATGACATTCGATCCTTGCAAAGGCATCTGAAAAAGAATTAACTTCAGACTTATCAAAGTCAAATTTTTTATTTATTAAATGACTTGTTGAGAGTTCCCATTTTGTCCAAGCTGCTGCTGCTTTTGATCTAAGATTCGCATCTGAAGATGTTAGATATTTATAAAAAGAACTTATTAAATCATTTCTTTCTTCTTTTGGTATTAGAGAAATATATTCTTCAAATTCATCTGGGAATATCTCACTTGCACCATATTGATAAAACCATAACAATTCAAACTTTCTACATAAAAATATTCCTCGCAAAGTTAAGCTGATAACTCTTGAGGGATTTTTAATCGCATATATAAGTGAAAGTGTTGAGCCCCAAGATCCACCAAACAAATGCCAATTATCTATTTTTAAGAGAATCCTTAATTTCTCAATATCATCAACTAAATGATTGGTCGTATTTTCTTTTAATTCGGAGTAGGGAGTTGAAGAACCGCAACCTCTTTGGTCAAATTGAATAATATCGAATTTATCTGGATCAAAGTATCTTCTATATCTTGGTTGACTTCCTCCTCCTGGCCCTCCATGAATAACAAGAATTTTTTTGCCATTAGGATTACCAGATCTTTCCCAATAAATAGTATGAATATCACTTACTTGTAAAAAACCCTTTTCACGTACTTCAATTTTTGGAAACAAGACTTGATCTTCCATTTTGAAATATTTTTAATCACTTTATTAATCCATATTATCCAAAAAGAAGTCTAGTTTAGAAGAAATTTGTTAAACAAAAAAAAGGACTGCTTTTACAGTCCTTTTTAATATTTGATTTCCTTCTTACAGGATATAAAATTACATATTTTAAAGTCTATTTACTCATAAACCTAGAATACGTGAATTCGGGGATTTCTCTCGATAATTTCAGTCCCTAATGTCGCTAGTAATTATAAAGCGAAGTCTTATCAGACTAATTGATTGAACTTTAATTTTCGAATAATCCCATTCTCAGGAATACGCTTCCTATATTTTGGAATTTGCTAAATTTCAGGCGGACTATCAATCATTTAGATTGCCTCCGAACTCAACATTTATAAATTACTCCTTTTTATATTTTCAGTAAATCCGTAAATATGCTGATTTACTTTTTTCTTAATTTGTAAGATGATTTTAACGATCCTTTGTTTTTTATAGATAAATATAAAAATGAAAGTCTATAATCCCTATTTATTCAGATTCATAGAGCAAGATAGATTCAATTAATCTTTTATCACTATCAGAAAGTTTATAATCTTGTAATCTCCACTGAACAAATTTTACACACTCATCAATAGAAGGATTCTTATCCCGGCACTTACGCCACTCTCTAATCCAATCTGCCAAGGCAAAAGTTATTTTTGTAGTAAGCATATTTACCAATCAGGGTAATTAAAATCTCGGCCAATAGGTTCTTCATAAAATCCCCCTTCTTTTATACCTTTATCATATTTTTCAATTATCTTTTTATAAGAAGCTCTTGAGGCAACTAAATCTCCTACATATATGGGTTCCATTGTAATTGTTATAATAATTTTAATTATTTTTTCTTTTATATAAGAATTTAATAAATAGATTATTAATATGCATTATGGATTTCATCAAAAAGAACAAGATCTTAACACTAATGGCAGTAATTGCAGTTTTATCATTTGCATTAGAAAAAGTAGGCATAATACACCCTTAAATTAATTAAGTTTATTTGTAAATACTTCCTAATGAAATAAGTAAACCGATACTATTACTGCAAAAATAAGCAATGGAGAAAATAATGTAAAAACTAAAGTTGAAAGATTAATCAGCATAAATTTTAAATAAATACACAAATTTAATAAACATCACTTTTAAGCATTTGCAATAAGTAAAATTTAAATTATTACGATATAAAAAAAATTTGAATAAAGAAAGATATAAAGAAGAATATGAAGAGGGCTCAGACTTACTATGGCCTAGTGATAAAGAAGATCAAATAACTCGGAAATTTTATAAAGATTTATCTAATCTTTCAAAAAACATAAATTATAGTAAAAAGAAAAAGCTAAAACTTTTTGAACAATTCGTTAGAATATTAAAAGGTAAAGGCTGGGGTTAATTAATATTCAAACTAAAATGAAAAATTTAATGATACTAATTAGAAGTTTTTTTCTTTTAAGACCAAGATTTTTATCCACTATATTTTTTATTCCTATTCTTTATGGAATGGGCTGGGCTTTATCTCAGCCACTTTTATTGTTTAATTTTGAAAAAGATAATTTATCCTTAATTGGTACTATTATTACTTTTTTACTTTTTATCCTTTTACTTCCATATTGGTTTTATATCAAACGAAATAAATCAAGTGCTTGGGTAATTCTTGGGATAACAAAAGACAAATTCTTAAAAAACTTTTTCAATTTTTCTCAAGGTATTTTATTTGCTTTAGTTTTAATAATTCTAATTCTGGTACCATTATTGCAAAAAAATTATATTTCTTGGATAGGTGGATTCTCGCCACTAATATTGTTAAATTCAATTTTACTGGGATTAGGTGTTGGGTTCGCGGAGGAAATAATTTTTAGAGGCTGGTTACTAGAAGAATTAAAATTTGAATATGGCACAAAAATATCAATAGCTTTGCAAGCTATAATTTTTAGCTTCGTTCATAATTTATCAAATGAGATCTTTTGGAACATAGTAGGATTACGTTTGGGATTTGTTTTACTTGGGATATTTCTATCATTAGTAAAAATTAGAGATAAAGGTTCTTTATGGAATTGCATAGGAATTCATGGAGGACTTGTGGGCATTTGGTTTTTATTAAATAGCGGATTAATAGAATTCAAAGAAAATACACCTTCTTTTTTAGCAGGGCCTTTTACACAAAATGTTCCGAACCCAATCGGAAGCTTTAGTGCAATTTTAATATTGCTTTTATTATGTATTTTTTATACAGTAAATTCAAAAAAGATTTTTACTAGACGTTTTAATTAGATATAAATACGGATTGATTTTTGATTAGTAATTGTCAGATTAAAATAAAGCTTAATATTCATATGAACTTTGAGGCAGGAATAAGGTTTATTGTCTTTTTAATAATTTTTGGAGTTACAAACTATCTAATGATGTTGAGAAGATATGAAAACGACATCAAAAAAAAGAAATATTTGCAACAGGAAAAAATTTCCAGGCTATACCCTAAAGGTTCATTTATTTTCTGAAATTAAAAAAAGTTTTTGTAGAATTTCCTCACCATTTTTTATTGGTTTTTTGCCAACCTTCATTTAACAATTTTTGCCATAATAACCTCGCTTCTTCAATAACAATTTTTTTTCTAGTTTTCATTAATGGAGGATTTTCTCCATGAATTCCCATAATAATTCCTTCTTCAATAAACATATAATCATTAGATTTATCAGAATAATCTCTATCTTTTTAGAAACGCATCACACCTACAAAATTGGAGTCAATTAACCAGAAATCATTAGTTGAATTCAATAAACCAAAATAAAATTAAATTTATCACATGCTTTAATTGCAATCTGCGAGGAAAATATTTATTTAGTTTATTCATATTTGATATATTTTTTCTTTTTGTCTACTTTTTTTCAATTCGCCACGTTTTTTCTTAACCTCAACTCTTTTCTTTTGTGATGCTTTAGTAGGTTGTGTAGATTTTCTTAATTTAAAAGGTTTATTTAAAGCATTTTTTATGATTGAACTAAATTTAGTTAAAGCTAGCTGCCTATTTAATAATTGATTTCTTTGTTCTTGAACCGCTAAACGCAAGCTATTACTCACTAATTTGTTTTTCAAGTTTCTTTTAAGAATTTCTTTCTGATAATCATTTAATACTTTGGAATCTTCTAAATTAAAAATAATCTCTACTCTGCTTTCAATTTTATTTACATTTTGCCCTCCAGGACCGGAGGATCTGGAAAATCGCCACTTAATTTCGTTGGATGGGATTACTAATGATTTAGTAATTTTTAAATCCATTTTTAGTTTTTCTTAATTAAGAATTTTGAATTATCTATTTAATACTTTAGAACATACTTAAATATTTAATCGGTAAATACTGGGCGGTTTTGTTAGGTAAACCGAAATTCGGTGTATTTGCCGTATCAATATCTTCGGTATTTATCCTTTCATATATCAAAGAATTATCAGATATTGAGTTTGTACTAATTCAAAGGTCACTTATGTATTCAATGTTTGATCTTCTTTTTGAAACACCTTCATATCGTCCTGTATATGTTATTTCCGATAGTGAAATGAAGGAGTTAAAGAAAAACCAACATCAAGAAGAGCTTGATGAAATTACAACACAAAAAGTAAGACTTGAAGATGCTTTTAAAGCTCAACTAAAACATCTTGAAGAGAGAGAAAAAGAAGTAAAAAAAGAACTTAAAGTACTCTCAGCCTCAAAAGATAAATAATTTATTTTTAGAGAAATTACTTTTTTCAAAGACGGTTAAAAACCGTCTTTTTTAATTCTTATAGTTTTAAGGTATCTATTAAATCCACAGATTTTAAAAATATTTTCCATAATTAAAAACATGGATAACAATAAAGAAAAAATAAGAATGTTTTTACCCTTTAGTTGGGTAATTTGTGCAGCAATATCTTTTGCTTATATTAATTCACATTTAATAAATACCTAACATAAATGTCTTATCCCTCAAGAGACGAAATACTCGCATCTTCAAAAGGGTGGGTGGCATCTTTTTTAAATTTTCTTCCTGGTTTAGGATCGGGTTACTTATATCAAAGAAGATGGAAACCCTATTTTTTTACCATCACTGCTAGTACTGCATGGTTCGCTTTAGGTTTTTTTTTACAAAGAGATTCAGAACCTTCTCAAAGTGAACAAATAGTTGGAATTTCTGGTCTTTTTTTTATATCAATAGTTACAGTTATAGAAGCCAACTTGGCTTTCAAAAAAGCAAGTAATAAAACAAAAGCTGAAAAAGAGACAATAATTTCCTCTAAAAGAAAAGGATGGTTTAAATAATTCAATAAATCAGATCTAAAAAAATATCTAATGATTTCTCAGTTTCTTAATTAAAAAAAATAAATTTTAAGATAATTAAAAAATTTTTTTTAGTTATAAAAAAATAAAATTTCCTTTTCTTTAAGACCTTCCCATCCTGAATCTATTAATAATTGATTCAATGTTTCTTTATCAAAATGCTTAGAACCCGTTTTGACGCATCTATTTCTCATTGATTTTTTAACACCACTCCTTTGTCTTTTATTCTCCTCATCCATAATTCTATTGTATAGATCTAGCATTTTTTGAGGGATTGGAGTACCGTCAAGATCCACTCCATTTTCAATAGCAAGATCAACAGCCTGCATTCCCATTTTCTTCATATATTAAAAAAAAGCTGAAAACATAATAAAACAAAATCAATTAATTAAAAATTCTTTGAATAATAATTTATTGATTTTGAATTTCCTTAAGTACTCTAATAGCCTCTTTAATGTGTTCAGGACCATTCAATAAATCTCTAAAAATATGCCTAACTGTCCCTTTGCGATCAATAACGTAAGTTACCCTACCATCCATAAAACCTAATACTTTAGGAACTTTAAAAGTTTTCCTAAGAGAGTCATTTGTGTCGCAAAGTAATGGATATTGTAGTTTATTTTTATTTGCAAATGCCAAATGACTTGAGGTACTTCCATTACTTACTCCCCAAACTTGCGCACCTAATACTTTAAATAAGTCATATTTATCTCTAAATCCACAAACTTCTATAGTGCAACCAGGCGTATCGTCTTTTGGATAAAAAAACAAAACGAGGGGACTTTTTAATCCCTTATTTGATCTTTTAACTCCATTTTGATCCAGTAAAGAAAATTCTGGAATTTTATCTCCAATCTGCACAACAGTTCTTATAAAATTCCATATTAAAGGTTAATATGTTTTTATTGTGGCCTTGAAAGTGAATAACTAATTTTAAAGTCAGTTTTTTTGTTTTAAAAGATACTAAAAAATTATTGAAATAGACTAGGGTGTATTTATTAATTCAATATTATGGAATTAATAATTTATATTTTTTTATTTCTTATCCTTTTTTTGGGAGTTATTTCTAATTTAAGAATAACTAATTTTAAAAAAGTTAAAGAAATACGAAACAAAGCTAAAGATTATTCAAAAAAAAATAATTAAAAATGTATAACTTAGATTAAAATTCAATTTTTTCATTTGGAGTAAATACTGAGCAATATTTTTTTACTAGGTCCTTTGGCTGACTAGTGGAAAAATTCGTTAATTTTAATTTTAGTTTTTCTATAGTCTCATTAGCATTAATCTCACCGAGTCGATATCTTGCACACGTATCCAATACTTTAAACATTTTTGTGGTAACGGCTTCAGCTGGATAAATTAGAAGAAATAGGTAAAAAACAACAAATAAGTACTTCATTTTTCTAAGGGAGTAGATATTTAGCGAATAGTGTCAATAATTTAGAAAAAAATTAATTTAGAAAAAAGATTAAAATTTAATAGGATAATCTAATTTGAAGTATATCTAGGATTTCTATAAAATAATAATAAAAGAAATTAAGATAAAATAAGTGATAGTAATAAATAATCTCGATGAAAATGAGAAAATTAATTGATAAACATAAAACTCTTATAAATTGGTACCAAAAAAAATTAAAACTGAGTGATTATCAATTGCTTTGGTTAGTTTTCTTTAAAGGAGTATTAACAACAATAATATTTTTCAAAATTTTTTAATATTAATAAAGCTATTCCAAGAATGAAATTCCCGCATGATTTGACTATATTTAATAATAGATTTCCTAATTAGTTAAATAGTTATCAGCTATGAATATTTTTGGTGTAGGTTTGCCTGAAGTTACTGTCATACTTATATTAGCTCTTTTAATTTTTGGTCCAAAAAAGCTTCCAGAATTAGGAAAACAGCTTGGCAAAACTTTGAAAAGTCTTAAAGAAGCGTCAAATAAATTTCAAAATGAAATCGATCAAGCTATAAACGAAGAAGATAAAGATGAATCTCTTAAATCTATAGAAGGCAATCAAACCAATGAAATTAATCAAGAAAAAATAGAATCAGAAAACAATAATTTTTTAAATAAAGAGAACAGCAACAACTAATATCTTGGATAGGCCCATAACCCCAATAGACGAATTTGAAAGAGCATTAAATAAAGCAGCTCTTACTGAAGAAGAATATGAATTGATAGACTACATCCGCTATACAAGTGTTTTTACACAGCCTAGTCTTATTAAAGATTTAAAAAGGCCATCAAAGCCTCCTCTTTTGTCAGTTCTATGTCAAATTTGCAGAAAAATTGGTTCGGAGATGCCAGATCATTTCAAAAAAGTAATTGAGTGGTCAATTGAAATAAGTGATCACGATACAAAATGGGATGCTCATTTAATTTGTGCAGAAGCATTGAATATAGACAAGATCCCACTAAGTCCTATCCATGGAACAACTTTATTTGATGTTCTTGTTGTACACAAAGAATTATTTCTTGGATTTGATTAAATTAATCATCTAAAGGCACGGAATCAGTATCTATAACTTCCGAATCATCATAATTATTTATTTTATTTTCAATCCAGTTATTTATATAACTAACTAAAGGCAATGAACCTCTAAAAATAAAAATAGAAGTAGGCAAAGCGCTTAATAAACCGACTAAAGGACTTTTAAAAAGTAATCTTCCGGCTTTGATGTTAAATAAAATAATAAGCGCTGAGGGAACTATAACTTTAACTACTGTTTTGAGCGCCTCAAGCCAACCAACACGATATATCCACCATATTAAAACTACACCAACTATATAGAGGAATAAGTAAGTCATAAAAATAGTATAATGATTATCTATTTATCTTTGTTCTAACTAAGAAAAAGATTTTATAAATTTTTTTAAAATCAATCAATCAAATTCTAGTAATGAGTTTTTCTGAAATAAGAAAATTTTTAATTAAGATGCAATCCGATGAAGACTTAAAAAAGCAGGTAACAACATCCTCTACAGCAGATGATGTAGCCCTGATAGGTCAACGCTTAGGTTATGACTTTTCAGGAGATGATCTCTTAAGATTTAATGGACAAAAAGTAGATAAAGTTACTGTAAGAAAGGTAGATCATCCAGGAGAATACCACTAAATTAAGACTTAACCCATATTGCAAGCCCTCCTCCCCTGCCTCGAGCACATAACCAATTATCTTTAGTGCTAATTCCTACAAGTGAGAAAAAAGGCATTTTTTTATCTTCTGGTTTTTTTAGTTTCTTATTAAATATTGGAAGACTACTAATACTAATTTTCAATTCTTCAAAATAGAAAGCCAATAAAGGTCTGATCCCTTTTAATTCTGCCCTCCCTATAAAAGTAATATTTAATAATCCGAAATTAATTGAATTTTTTATTTCATAATTTATTTGATCCTCTTTATTTTTACTTTTTAATTCGAGTCTTGCGGACAATACTTGGAGAATCGAACTGGGTATATTTTTAATTTCATCTGACTCCTTACCCCATACATACTGGAACTTCCATATTCCTAACAATTCCTCATGTACAATTCCGCTACCATTTTTTTGAGAATTTTTTTCTAATCGCTTTATTTCATTAATATCCGGAAAGTTTCTCATAAATAGAGTTTAATCTTAGAATCAAATACTAAGATAACTCCACAAAAAATGTTCTTAGTTTAAAAATCTCTCCAAAAAGATTTCTTTGTTTCAATATATTTCCAAGAAAATAATTTTTTGGCACACATAAGGAACAAGATCTCGTTAATATATTTACATAAAGTAACTAAATCAATGGATTTCATTTCTAAAAGTCAAGGATACATACCTCTTAAAGCAGTTCCTTACATATTCTTCTTAGCTGTTGTACTAAGTATTACAACTTCAACTAATACATTTGTCTAAAACGAATTAGTTTCTAGAAGAGTAAAGTAAATATTTAATGGATAAGTATGATGTCGTAATAATAGGTAGTGGAATAGGGGGATTATGTTGCGGTTCAATTCTCGCTTTATCAGGTAAAAAAGTACTTATATGCGAAGCACATACCCAACCTGGAGGAGTAGCTCACAGTTTCAAAAGAAAAGGTTACACCTTCGAATCAGGTCCTTCATTGTGGAGTGGTGTTGGTAAGTGGCCGACAACTAATCCCTTAGGGCAAATTCTTAAATTACTTGATGAAGAAGTTGAACTATTTCAATACAAAAGTTGGAGAGTAATTGTCCCAGAAGGCAATTTTAATCTTAATGTGGGGGAAGAACCCTTTAAACAAACAATTAAAACTTTAAGAGGTGAGAAATCTGTTAAAGAATGGGAATCATTTATTTCAGGAATAAAACCTCTTAGCAAAATAATAAATGAAATACCTTTACTCTCATTTTCTCCCGAATCAATAAATTTCTTAGACCTAATAAATTTAACCTCAAAATTTTTACCTAATATCAAGCAAATACCAAAAATTAATAAGGGCTTTGGGAAATTAGTAAATAATCATTTAGAGGATCCTTTTCTCAGAAATTGGGTTGATTTATTGAGCTTCTTGATAAGTGGTATGTCAATGCATGATACAAATACAGCTGCAATGGCTACTTTATTTAACGAATGGTTTGAACCAAATTCATACCTTGAATACCCTAAAGGAGGTAGTGAATCTATCGTAAAAGCCTTAATTAATGGATTTAAAAAAAATGGAGGAGAATTAATTCTCTCTTCGAGAGTAAAGGCAATTAACTTCAATAAAAATTTTGCGACAGGTATAACTCTTAATAATGGGTCTAGCTATAGTTGCGATTCTGTTGTCACGAATACTGATGTTTGGAATTTAAAAAAGTTAATTCCAAATGAAATTACAAAAAAATGGAATACACAAGTTTTAAACCCTAATAAATGTGATTCTTTCCTTCATATACATCTAGGTTTTGATTCTGATGGTCTTCAAGAATTGCCAATACATGCGATACATGTTGATAAGTGGGAAAAAGGTATAACCGCAGAAAGAAATATAGCAGTATTTTCAATCCCATCTGTTTTAGATAAGAATATGGCCCCTAAAGGGAAACATGTTCTTCATGGATATACTCCCGCAAATGAACCTTGGGAAATTTGGAAAAATCTAAATCCAAAGGACTTAGAATATAGAAATTTGAAAGAAGAAAGATGTTCAATATTCCTTAATTCAGTACGAAAATTCATTCCTGACATAGATGAAAGGATTGATTTAAAGATGCTAGGAACCCCAATCACTCATAAAAAATTCACCAATACCTATTGCGGTAGTTACGGCCCTGCATTATCTGCAGCAAAAGGTCTTTTCCCAGGCTGCAAAACTCCAGTGAAAAATTTATTTACTTGCGGTGCAAGTACATTTCCAGGTATTGGAATTCCTGCTGTTTCAGCAAGTGGTGCTTACGCAGCTGAAAAAATTATTGGTAAAAAAGAATTTAAAACTCTTCTTAAGAAAATAAATTTATGAATCAATTTCTTTTTAGAACTCTAGAATCACTTAGTTAAGAAATAAGAATAAAGAAAGCAAAAACTTTCAATAATGATAATCTTTATCTGGACATAAACTTAACTTATAACTCTTATATGTTTTTCTTATCAATTCCTCAAGCATGGCATTTAGTTGGCACTTGGTCAGAGCAACTTCCAAACGAGTCAAATCTTATAGGAATGGGCCAAACAGAATTAATGATGACTTTACATTCAATATTCGTTCCACTCTTACTTGTAATTTCATATTACCTATTCAATAGACTAAATAAAAACGAATCAAAGAAAATTAAAGGATGATCGTTTAAGGTTTATTTGGCTGAACTTCTTCTAACAACTTTTCTGCCTGTAGAAGTATCAACTTCGCTTGAATCTTTAGTTTGTGAATTAGTTTCAACATTATCAATATCACTCTTATCCATCTCTGCGCAAACACCTACTACCATGGCAGCTTGCATTTGATCTGGCAAATCTCCGATAGTTAATAAGGCCTTTAAAACTAATTGGAGTCGAGTTTGCCGATCTATTTCAGGTCTTAGTTTTTTTACGGTACTCCAAAGTTCTTGGGTAACTTCTTTTAAAAGTTCTCGATCTACAGCCAAATTAAATCCTTCTTGTATTTCTACTAATCTAACAAAAAATTGGATCTCGTAAAATAATATTCAATAAAAAGATTGTTAGTTAATATTTTTCTATCCGAATACAAGTTGCATTTGTTGATGCAAATCATTCTTCTCTTTCAAAAGTTCATCTTTTTCAATCTTTTTTAGATTAAAAGTTCTAAAAAATTTTTTTTGAATCTTTATTGGAGTATTTTCAAACTTTGCATTTTTGCTTATTAAAGTATTCCACTCTTTTGAATTAAAAGGGGCATAAGGAGAAGATGAAATCACTTTCATATCTAAATAATACATCTGTACTAATAATAGTACATTTTTACTATTTTGCAACATCTGAATACACCCATCTTATTTTCAAAGTTTTCTTATGAATGGATTGATTTTTTTTATCTATTTTGAAGGAATTATAAGTTTGATAAATAAATAAACGTATCATTTGTAACTTATTGATCCCTTTTTTTAGTGTCTTAAGACTTTTCTCGCTTAAATACCTTTTAAAATAGTTTTTTTGTTGAAATTAACATTGACAAGATATATTTAGTAATCCTTCCTATAAAAAGAATAATTAATCAATAAAAAATGCTCCTTAGTAATGAAAAAAGACTAAAGATCCAAGGAATAATTAAAAGAATTGCGCAAGATAAATCAATTACATTAGAAGAAAGGATATATGTGGAGAAATTTGCACACCATAACGCGACAATTTCTCTTTGGCTGAAAAAAGCTAACAGCTTTAGAAGGAATGGTACAAAAAATGATGGGGGTATTGATAACCTCTTGCAATCTTTTGGGATAGATGGACTAGATAAAGAAAATCATTTCAACTCAAATGAAGATGATTTATCGGATTGGTTTGGCGGTGCTCCTGGTTGGCTAAGGAGAAGCTAGATTAGATAATTATTCAATTTACCCAGGCTATCTTACACAAATATATACTCATAAAAGATATGAATACCCAAAACATCCATGGTATAAATTTAATCGGGACCAAATATTTTTTTGAAAAGGTTTTCATATAAATTTTTCTTTTAGATTATTTCTTCTTTACCGTTTTTGAGAATAGGTTTAATTGCTCTATTTATAAATTAAACAATATTCGAAACCTCAAAAATATTAATTCACTTTAAGTAGATAAAGTTAATCAGCCTTAATCATCACAATCTAAGCAACTTTATTTTCAATCTTCGCTGTAAAATTTACTATTTTTGCCTCATCATTGTCTAAATTATTCCAATATTTTATAAGTCTTTCTAATTCATCAATCCTCTTTTTGGCATTTGCAATTTTTTCAGTAGTTTTCATATAAAATTATTATCTATCCAATTAATGCATGAAAAAAAATTATTTCAATGGGGGTAACACTTTTTAGACTATAAATATTAATTTTTGGTTAATTACTTCAATATATTATGGCCATCGAGTGGCTGAGTAATTATACTTAAAGAAAAACAAAATTTATGAAGAAATTAAATTCTTTGATTTTGAATAGTACTGTTAACTTCTTAGATTTTATATACTCTGGTAGATCTTTACAAAGATTTTGGGTTTTAGAAGTAATAGCTAGATCTCCTTATTTTGCATTTCTTTCAGTTCTTCATTTTAAAGAATCCCTTGGAATTAAAAATGAGCAAACAATGATTTTAATGAAAGAACATTTTTATCAAGCTATTAACGAAACTGAGCATCTTAAAGAAATGGAGAAAAGAGGAGGAGATAGGTTCTGGATTGATAGATTTTTGGCTAGACACCTTGTGCTTGTCTATTACTGGATAATGGTTTTTTATTATTTCATCTCTCCAGCTAATGCTTATGATGTCAACATAAAAATCGAAGAACATGCATTTGAAACTTATTCCAAGTATTTAATAGATAATCCAAATGATCAAAAAATAAAAGAAATTGCTCAAGATGAATTAAATCATGTTCAAGAACTTAACGAAGCTTTGTCAATGCTTACTACCGTTTAAATTAGTGCTGAGAAATCTAATAGCAATATTGAGAGCATCACCGAAGAAGATATTATTCCTAGGCCAATAATCAATGAGATATAACCTTTTTTTCTAGGCAATTTATAAAAAGATATTCCAATAATTAATATCATTATTAATGAGAAAAAAATTATAATTTTTTCATTTACTAAATTGAGATGTATAACTAAATTTTTTTCTTTAAAAAATTTGAGAAATTCAGATAAAACTAATTCTTCTTCTATTTTCTTAAAATAGTCAAATAAGCTTATAAAAGCAGAACTTAATAAAGATAATGCAACCAGTGCAGTAACTGGTTTTGTCAACCTGTTAAGTGTTCTGTTGAAACTTACTAATAAAATAAAAATGAATAAAGAGGTTACTAAAGGTATTAAAGGTATGAGAGTTGTTGAATTTATTAAATTTCCCACGAAAATAATGTATATCTAATTTAAAATTTTATAATATTCCGAGGCGCTATTTTATTAAATAAGATTTTTTTAAAATTTTAAATGTAATTAGTACCTATTGCATTCTGTGTAAATTGATACCAAAATTAAATTAGTATTGAAAAATAAAATGTTAACCATTTCTGAAATTATTATTGCAAGTGCTATCTTCCTGGGAATTGTATATTGGGAAGTTAAATTTCTATATGCCAAAACTACTGTAGCGAAATAACTTCACTCAAAACAGGATAATTAATAACTTACAAAATTTAAATAAAATTTAAGAATTTAAGTTGACAAAAAAAGCTGTATATATGAGAGAATAAACACAAATATTCAGGCCCCCTAATGAGCGAAGTTCAAAACCCTAATACTAACTCAACTCAGCAGCAACAACAGCAACAGCAACAATCTTACTCAGACAGTAAAATTAATTCTGCTGAAAGCGAGAGGCTTTATCTTGAGATGAAAGAGGCTTGGCTATAAATTTAGTTCGTGTTTAAAATAATATTTCTATAAATTTTTTTTTAATTTTGAAGTAATCAATACTTTTTTATTTTCTATACCCTTTAAATTTTGTTTAACCGCAAATTAAAGCGTTGAGGAAACTAAAGCAGTTAGAGAAAATTAACGGAAGACTCGCTATGGTAGGTTTGATATATTTAGTTTTTACAAAATTAGTTTCTAGCCGTTCCGATATATTAGACCAACTTAAATCTTATTTAATTTAAAATTGAATTAAAAACATTATCCAGGAATATTTCTTTCTATATAAGCATCAGTTAAAGCTAAAATTAATCCCAATAATGTTGAAAATACAGCAATTTCAGTTGATTCCATTTTATTTTTGAATTACCCCTAGTTTGCTAAATAATTCAAAGTTCAGCAACAAAGCCAATAACTTAGTATAGTACATATATACTATTAGCTATTTATTGTGAGCTCAGTAACCCCTGAGTTTCTTTTCGTTAGGCCGGGTGATTATGTCGCAATTAAAAAAGAAAATTGCGGAAATGCTAAGGAAAAGAATAAAAATTATTGGGTCGGTCAAGTTATCGACTGTATTGGAGGAGCTAGAAATCCAAATTCATGGACCTTGTTTCAAGTTGCCAATATTGATAATGGAGAGATCACTATAATCAACGCAGATATTGTAGAAAAAATTTTGAAACCTTCTGAAAGTTAAACTTATGGATAATCAAATAAACTTCATTGAGTATTACAAAAACAAAAGTCAAAATGCGCACTTTAAAGGGAATCAACCCAGTTCCAAGCAGGCAAGTCCATATACTTGATTCATAGGGCAAGGAGGTTGAATGCCTTTATACATTCTGTAAGTTTTTGATATTTCCTTAAATCCTAAACTTGATAAAAGATAATTTGCATAAGGATTCAGATTAGAGCAATCCAAAAAGATTTGGGCATCTAAATCACCAACTAACTCCCTTATTAATAGTTCAGCTAGTGGTGGAGTATCCGCTAAAAGAGGTCCGATTCTCCAGCCTTGCTCATTATCCTCCATTACACAAGGTCTTATCCTGCCAAATCCATGGCACATCCCATTATTATCAACAATTGCGCTGACATTACCATGGGAATTTTTCAACCAGTCATTTAGAAAATGCGGCCTAGGACTAGGTTCTCTTTGATCATCATAAATTAAGACCGCTTCAGAAGAAATTTTATTGCCCGGGACAACTTTAAAAGAATGTAATTGATCTTTATAGAAATTTCTCAATGGCAAATCTTGAGACCCATTTAATTTCCATCGATTTGTTATAGAAGATTTTCTAAACCCCCACTTTGCGTAATCATTCAATCTATCTGGGGCAGCCTCAAGACCAATACAATCAACATTTTTTAAATATTCGAGTGCATGTTTCCATAATCTCACTCCATATCCATTATTTCGGAATTCTTTTTTAACGATAAATAAACCTATAAAACCATACGAGGAGTTATATCTTATGCACGCAATAGATCCTATAGGATTATTGTCGAGACAAGCTACCCATACCCCTTGTTTATCTGTATTTCTATAAATTGATACGTCGTCCATTCCAGGAGAAAATCCTTCCAACCTTGACCAGTTTGTGACTTCTGGTATTTCATTTATAGATATCAATCTAATTGAAAATTTTTCCCTCATAGAAATATACTAACCAAGAAAAATTTGATTTTTTAAAAGCAATATTAATAATCTTTTTTATTTCTCATAAATCATTCATTTGATTTAAGTGGCTTAAAAACCTTAGTTATTTAAAATTTATCCTCTGATATATTTAATACTATTCATAGGAATAAAATGAAAATTTCTGATAAATTTCATTTAGAAGATATTAATAAATTAAAAAATACAGTTTTCACTGGCAAAACTGAAGGCATAAAATGGCGGATCCAACATATCAATATAGTTTCTAAACTTTTGGATGAAAATAAAAAAGAGATAATAAAATCACTTTTTGTTGATCTAGGTAAATCTGAAATTGAAGGGCTTTCAGAAATCCTTTTAGTGAAAGAAGAAATATCACTCATAAAAAAGAAACTAAATTCTTGGATGCGACCAAAAAAAATTGATACACCTTTTTATCTATTTCCATCATCCGCCCGAGTTATTTATGAACCTCTTGGATGTGTCTTAATTCTTGGTCCTTATAATTATCCATTACTTTATGTTCTAAAGCCATTGGTAAATATTTTCTCAGCAGGTAATACTGCAGTTATAAAACCATCAGAGAAATGTCCTGCGACCTCAAAACTTATTAAAAAGCTTACTTCCAAATATTTTCATAAAGATGTCTTAATGACAGTAGAGGGCGATAATAAACAATCCATAAAATTAATTGAACAAAATTTTGACCACATTTTTTTTACAGGAAGTACAGAAACTGGAAAATCTATAATGAAATTAGCTTCAAAAAACTTAACTCCATTAACTCTTGAGTTAAGCGGAACAAATCCTGTAATTGTTTTCAAGAATGCAAATTTAGAAGTAACTGCTAAAAGAATTGTTTGGGGCAAATTTTTTAATTCTGGGCAATCCTGTGTGGCTCCGAATCATATCTTTGTAGATAAAGAAATTGAAAATATTTTTATAGAAAAATTAAAGAAATACATAGTAAGTTATTATGGAGATAATCCAATTATTTCCGAAAACTTATCAAGATTAGAGAAAAAGCAATTTACTTCTACTGTAAAAATTCTCAAACAATATAAAAAAGAAAAAAGAATTTTATTTGGGGGGACTTTTAGTACAAAAAAGTTGAAAATATCTCCTACAATCTTGAAAACTAAATTATCTGAGACAGATATTTTGCAGAAAGAACTTTTTAGTTCACTACTTCCAGTAATTGGAATCAATGATAAGGAATCAGCTTTAAAACAGATTAGTCAAACATCAAAACCATTAGCAATCTACTTATTTGGAGGCAATAAAAAAATCCATAATCATATTTCAAAAGTAACCAGCTCAGGAACAATTTGTATAAATGATGTGATGTTACCAGTCCTTATTCCAAATTTACCGTTTGGAGGCGTTGGGCAAAGTGGTATTGGTAAATTTCATGGAGAAGAAGGGTTTCGTAATTTTTCAAATCAAAAATCTATCACTTTTAAAGGTTTTTTATTTGATTCAAATCTGCGCTATCCTCCCTACGAAAAAGTAAAGAAATTTTTAAAGTTTATCTTTCAGGTTTAAATTCTTAATTTATTTTCAAAAACCTAGCGATTTTAAATTTAAAGATTATCTTTAAGTAAATAGTGGGTTTTATGAAATTTGCATTTTTAGTAATTGCCATTTTTATTAATTTTTTTAATCTCTCGTTGATAAAATCTGAAGAAAAAACATTTTCAGCAAACAATAGAATTGAGAATATTGCTCAAAAAGAATCAACTACTGAAGAAAAAACTGAAATAAAAAAAATTCATATTGTAAAAAGGGGAGATACTATATCAAATATTTCAAAATTCTATTCGATAAATAAAGATTTAATTATTAAATTGAATAACTTAAAAGACGAAAATTATATCTTTGTTGGCCAAAATCTTATTATTTCTGAATCTACTGAAAATCCTACAAAAAAATCTGATTTAATCAATAATTATCATATTGTTAAAACTGGTGAAAATCTTACTGAGATATCAAACAATTATAATTTAAAAGTAATCGATCTGATAGAGATTAATAATCTAAATAACCCTGATTCAATAAAAGTTGGTCAAAAGCTCATAATAAGAAATAAGAACACAATTAATTCAGAAAATTATGAAGCAAATGAAAATAATAAAAATAATGACTCACTTGAGTTAGATAAAAAAATTTATGGTCCTATAATTATCCAAAGTAAATCATATAAAACTATTAAAGGAAGAAAAGTTTTAAAAGTACTAAATCAAGAAAATAAAAAACTTATTCTTTCAATCAATTGTGATACAAATGAATTAGATGTAAGAATACCTGGCAGGAAATGGATGGGAAGTAAGCCTGCTAAAGAAGAATTCGAAAATAATTTAATAAATGATTTTTGTTAAAAACTTTTAATTAATATGTGTGAATAATTTGTCTAAGAATATTAATGATGAGTTATTCTACAAAAAGTTAAATTAATAGTAATGGCTATTTCAAGAGGAGATCTCGTAAGAGTAAAAAGACCTGAATCATATTGGTACAATGAAATAGGTAAAGTTGCTTCAGTCGATACATCAGGTATTAAATATAACTGTGTAGTCAGATTCGATAAAGTAAATTACGCTGGGATAAGCGGAACTGAAGGTGGAGCAAATACAAATAATTTCGCAGAAAGTGAATTAGAAAAAGCTTAAATAATTGCCTGAATTACCTGAAGTAGAAACTGTTCGCAGAGGTTTAGAGCAAAAACTTAATAACTTTATTATTAAAAAAGTAGAAGTTTGTAGGGATTCAACTGTCGCATTCCCATCAAACAAGGAAGAATTCATTAAAGGACTTAGGAACTCACTTATTTATAAATGGGATAGAAGAGGAAAATATTTAATTGCTCAATTAAAAGAAGTTAAAAATGAGAATACTCAATTTCCTATAGAAAATTCACAAAATAACGGATTTCTTGTAGTTCATCTAAGAATGACTGGATACTTCAAATTTCTTGAAAACTCAACTCAACCTTGTAAACATACAAGAATAAGATTTCTCAATAAAAATAATAGTGAGCTTAGGTACGTCGACGTAAGAAGTTTTGGTCAAATGTGGTGGATTAATAAAGACCTATCTATTAACAAAGTAATTAAAGGATTAGGTTCATTAGGACCAGAACCATTTTCTAGAGACTTTAATGCGAATTATCTTAAGAAAGTTATTTCAAAAAGAACAAAATCTATAAAAGCTATTTTATTAGATCAAACAATAGTTGCAGGTATAGGCAATATTTATGCTGATGAAAGCTTATATTCGGCTGGCATCTCACCTTTTAGGGAAGCTCGAAAAATAAAGAAGAATGAGTTAATTAAGCTCAAAGAATCAATTGTAACTGTATTAAAAAAAAGTATAGGTTCTGGGGGAACGACATTTAGTGATTTTAGAGACTTGGAGGGAGAAAATGGGAATTTTGGTTTACAGACAAATGTCTACAGGAGAACTGGTAAAGAATGTCATAAATGTGGAAATATAATTGAAAGGCAAAAAATTGCTGGAAGAAGTACACATTGGTGTCCTAGATGCCAAAAATAAAAAAGGGCTTACTCAATAAGAGTAAACCCTTTTAAATATTTTTACCTGGCATTGAGCTATTTTCTCAAGGGGCTACCCCCTAAATATTTTCGCCGCTGATGCGTTTCACAACCGAGTTCGAGATGGATCGGAGTGGTTCCACATCGCCATGAACACCAGGATAGTGTGAACCTTGAGAACTGCATAGAAAATTGTATAAATCAAAAACAATAAATTAAGTTTATTTGGTCAAGCCCTCGGTCTATTAGTACTCCTCCGCTGCACTTGTTACCAAGCTTCCACGTAGAGCCTATCAACGGGTGTTCTTCCCGTGACCTTACTGGCTTAAGCCATGGCAATACTCATCTTGAGGTGGGCTTCCCACTTAGATGCTTTCAGCGGTTATCCACTCCGCACATGGCTACCCAGCGTTTACCGTTGGCACGATAACTGGCACACCAGAGGTGCGTTCCTCCCGGTCCTCTCGTACTAGGGAGAAATCCTCTCAATATTCCTGCGCATACACCGGATATGGACCGAACTGTCTCACGACGTTCTGAACCCAGCTCGCGTACCGCTTTAATGGGCGAACAGCCCAACCCTTGGGACCGACTTCAGCCCCAGGTTGCGATGAGCCGACATCGAGGTGCCAAACCTCCCCGTCGATGTGAACTCTTGGGGGAGATCAGCCTGTTATCCCTAGAGTAACTTTTATCCGTTGAGCGACGGCCCTTCCACGCAGAACCGTCGGATCACTAAAACCGACTTTCGTCCCTGTTCGACTTGTAGGTCTCACAGTCAAGCTCCCTTCTGCTTTTGCACTCAACGACTGATTTCCAACCAGCCTGAGGGAACCTTTGTGCGCCTCCGTTACCTTTTAGGAGGCGACCGCCCCAGTCAAACTGCCCATCAGATACTGTCCGCTTCCCGGATAACGGGTAAGCGTTAGAACCCTAGCTCTAAAAGAGTGGTATCTCACCGATGACTCAATAGTACCCACAAGCACTATTTCAACGTCTCCCACCTATTCTGCGCATTCAGAGCCCGAGCACAATATCAAACTACAGTAAAGCTTCATAGGGTCTTTCTGTCCGGGTGTATGTAGTCCGCATCTTCACAGACAATTCTATTTCGCCGAGCCTCTCTCCGAGACAGCGCGCAAATCGTTACACCTTTCGTGCGGGTCGGAACTTACCCGACAAGGAATTTCGCTACCTTAGGACCGTTATAGTTACGGCCGCCGTTCACCGGGGCTTCAGTCGCCAGCTTCACTAAAAGCTAACCAGCTTCCTTAACCTTCCGGCACTGGGCAGGTGTCAGCCCCCATACATCGTCTTGCGACTTAGCGGAGACCTGTGTTTTTGGTAAACAGTCGCTTGCGCCTCTTCACTGCGACCAGCTCTCGCTGGCACCCCTTCTCCCGAAGTTACGGGGCCATTTTGCCGAGTTCCTTAGAGAGAGTTATCTCGCGCCCCTCGGTATTCTCTACCACCCCACCTGTGTCGGTTTCGGGTACTGGCATTTGTGTCTTAACGAGTATAGGGCTTTTCTTGGAAGCATGACATCACCAACTTCGCTGCCGTAGCAGCTCGTACTCACGCCTTAGCTCGAGATGTTTTCTCCATCTCTCAAAGCCTCGAACGCTTGAACCAGTAACCAACATCTGGCCTGGTTAGCCT
>JAOIOX010000020.1 GCA_028140765.1 Prochlorococcus sp. AH-736-N03
ATATTAAGCAGGAAAAAGGACCACATTTAGGCTTAAAAGCCATACAAAGGCTTACCTACAAAGATGGTGAATTGATAAAATCAGTTGAAGGAGTTGAATTACTTAGAACACACTTAAGTATTGAAAGCTTTGATGCTACTCCTCAAATGACTATTGACGTCGAGTCGATCGAAGATAAAAATGATGCTTCAATTAAAAGATTAAATTTAGTAATCTTGGAGTCTATTCTTGTACGAAGAGATACTTTATCTGACTCCAGCCATGGCTCAACACATACAGAACTGCAAGTCAAGAATAACCAATTAGTAAAAGCAGGAGATGTAATAGCTACTACTCAAATTCTTTGTAAAGAGAAGGGATTTGTTCAATTGCCAAATGTTGTTGAAGATGAGCCCATAAGAAGGTTAATTGTTGAAAGAGAACAAGATAAAATTAAAATTAAAATAAGTGATAAAGCAGTAGTTAAAATTGGTGATCGTGTAGTCGATGGCGATCCTATTAGTAAGTCTGTAAAATCGACTTCTTGTGGAGAAATAGAAGAAATTTCTAATAGTTCAGTAACATTAAGACTTGGCAGACCTTATATGGTTTCTCCTGATTCGGTTTTACATGTTAATGACGGTGATTTAGTTCTCAGGGGAGATGGTTTAGCTTTACTTGTTTTTGAGAGGCAGAAAACTGGAGATATCGTACAGGGATTGCCTCGTATTGAAGAGTTATTAGAAGCTAGGAGACCTAGAGACTCTGCAATTCTATGTAAAAAATCTGGAATTGTTCAGATAAAAAAAGGTAATGATGAAGAATCAGTTTCGTTGTCTGTAATTGAAAAGGATGACTTTGTTAATGAATATCAACTATTAATCGGAAAAAATATAATGGTTAGTGATGGACAACAAGTTAAAGGTGGTGAATCTTTAACTGATGGTCCAATTAATCCGCATGAACTTTTAGATTGCTATTTCAATGATTTAAAAGATCAAAAACCTCTGATAGAAGCGGCTCGAGAATCTATATCTAAACTTCAAAGAAGTATGGTAAGTGAGGTTCAAAATGTTTATAAGTCACAGGGTGTAGCAATCGATGATAAGCATATTGAAGTTATTGTTAGACAGATGACAAGTAAAGTCCGTATAGAAGATGCTGGGGATACTACTCTTTTGCCTGGTGAACTCATAGAGTTGAGGCAAGTCGAGGATACAAATCAAGCAATGGCAATTACAGGGGGAGCTCCAGCAGAATTTACTCCTGTTTTGTTGGGAATTACTAAAGCCTCTCTCAACACAGATAGCTTTATTTCAGCAGCATCTTTCCAAGAAACAACAAGGGTTCTTACTGAAGCTGCAATTGAAGGTAAATCTGATTGGTTAAGAGGTTTAAAAGAAAATGTTATCATCGGTAGATTAATACCTGCAGGTACTGGGTTTAGTGGCTTTGTTGAGGAATTATCCTCAGAGGCTGGCCCTCATCCCGATATCCTCGCAGAAGAATCTGGTGGATACAGAAGAGCGCAGAACTTAAGGCCAGATTATACAGTTGATATGCCACAATCACCTTCTGTAAGCTCTACTGCAATACTTGATGATCCTAGTGATGAAGATCTGGAGACAACGAGAAACCGACATGGAATCGATCCTTCTTCGAGTAATTTTGCAGCCTTTGCAAGACCTAATGCTGAAAATCAATTTTCTGAAGATCAATTACCAGATCCTGCTGCATTGGAGGGATTGCAGGAGGAGGGGCTTCTTTCTGATGAATAAATATTATCTATTATTATTTTTAGTGACTAGAATAGATTTTTAAAATGTAAGTGATGATTAAGCCAGAAATTATCCCCAAAAGAAAATTACCTCGTTACGGATTCCATTTTTATAATGAAAGACTTAACGGAAGAATTGCCATGATTGGTTTTATTGCGCTTATTCTTACAGAATTCTTCTTAAAACATGGTTTGCTGTTATGGTAAAAATAGTTTTAAAATAAAGACTACTTAATTTGAAAAATCTTCTTGGAAGTAGTATTAAAGATCTAGAAAATGTGGCTCTAGACTATGGTCAGGCTGGTTTTAGGGGTCGCCAAATCTATAATTGGATTTATAACTATAGAAATAAGAAGAAAAATATTGATCAGATAGAAGTCTTACCTTTGGATTTTAGAAAAAGGTTAAAAGATGATGGTTTTAAAGTATGTGATTTAAGCATTTATGAAAGAAACTTAGCTAACGATGGTACTCTAAAGTTGTTACTTTCTACAGAAGATAATGAAAGTATTGAGTGCGTTGGTATACCAACTGAAAAAAGATTAACTGCTTGTCTCTCAAGTCAAGTTGGTTGCCCAATGGACTGCAAATTTTGCGCAACTGGTAAGGAAGGTTTGAAGAGATCTTTAAAAGCAAGTGAAATTTTAGATCAAATTTTATTTATCGAAAATGAAATGAATAGAAAAGTGACCAATATTGTTTTCATGGGTATGGGTGAGCCCTTATTAAATATTGATGAGTTGCTTGTGTCAATAAGATCTATAAATGAGGATTTTAAAATTAGCCAGAGAAAGATAACTGTCAGCACTGTCGCTGTTCCAAAAATGATAAATAAATTATCAGCAAAGTCTTTTCAAATATTAGGCAACTGTCAATTTACATTAGCAATAAGCCTGCATGCTCCAAACCAAAAAATAAGAGAAACAATAATACCAAGTGCAAAAAACTACGAGATCGAGAATATTATTGAAGACTGTAAGCAATACGTAAGAGATACTGGTCGGAGGGTAAGTTTTGAATATTTAATGCTAAGTGGGGTTAACGACAAAATAGAACATGCTAATCAATTAAGTAATTTGTTAAAAGGTTTTCAATGCCACGTAAATTTAATACAGTACAACCAAATTGATGAGGTTGAATTCCAAAGAGCATGTCTAAAAAATCTTCAATCATTTCAATCTAGACTCTCTCATAATGGGATCGCTGTCAGCTTTAGAAAAAGCAGAGGTCTCGATAAAAATGCTGCATGCGGTCAGTTAAGACAAAATGCAAGAAATTAATAATATTATCTAAGAAAATATTATCTAAAAAATTTTTTTAAAAGTCTCTTTAACAGGCTATCATTGTGTTAATTAATCTTGAATCTTTGGGTTTTATTAAGACAAAAATTTTACCTTTCGCTATCGTCGCGCTTTTTGGGATTGCCTTTTTTGCAGTTAGTGCAAGAATTTGGTTGCCAGGAGATATGATGTCACCTGCTCCAATCAATTAATATTATTCGATTCTGAAAAATGACAAAAAATAAGGATCCTAATCAAGAAAGTTTAGCTGAAATTGCAATTGATCCAGATGTTTTAGCCAGAGAATTAGCTTTAGAGATTGAAATAGATCCTTTAGAGCAAATTGATGAAGATGTTTTTTCAAAAGATTTAAATATCACTCAAGAGTGTGATGAAGCTTTAAAAATGCTCAAAGGTAATAGAGAAGAGAGAATACAAGGCTTAAGAATATTTTGTGAGTATAGAGATCAAAGATCTTTCCCCCTTTTGTTACCATTACTCGATCAACCTTGCCCTGTTGAAAGAATGAGTGCTGTATATGCTTTAGGTCGTAATCCATGTCCTAGCGCAGTCCAAAAACTTGTCAGTCTTTTGAAGACTGATGATAATGCATATGTAAGAAGAGCAACTGCATGGAGCTTAGCTAATTATGATAATCAAATTGTTTTAGAACCATTAATAAATGCTTTAAAGAATGATGTTGCTGCAGTAAGGTTATGGTCATCAAGTTCTTTAGCTGAAATTGGAAATGTTTCTTTTGAAAACGCTCAATTAGCAGCAGAACAACTATTAATAAGTTTAAAGATAGATAATGAATCAGGTGTGCGAAGTAATTGCATTTGGTCATTGTGCAGGTTGTACGAAAAATTAAACAATACATTCCAAGAAAGTTTCGTTGATGAATGCACCAAAATAGCCCTTTTCGATAAAGAACCATCTGTTATGGAAGAAGCAAAAACTGCTCTTGATTCAATGGGAATGCAAGGTTTTTATAATTAAAAATCTTATTTTTTTTAAAAAAAAAGTATATAAAAATTTTATTTATTAGATATTCAATATAAAAATTAAAATTAATTAACTTGTACCAACTGAAACAAAATATTTTCGTTATTCTATATAAAGTAAAAGTACTCAATACTTGAATTTAATGCCTCAAAAAACATTGAGATTCAAAATTCATCAAGACGGAAGAGTTGAAGAGACTGTTGAAGGATTTACTGGTAATTCATGCAATGAAGCTACCAAAAATCTTGAAGAAGCTTTAGGTGAAGTAACAGTTAAGAATAAATCATCTGAGGCTTTCATCTCTAACCAAAATAAAAACTTAAAACAACTAAACAACGAATCTAATGTCACATTTTAGTACGATTAAAACCCAGCTCAAAGAAGCAGAGCCATTAATTAAGGCTTTAAATCATTTCGGTTATAGCATCAATCAAGAAGAAAAGTTCGTCAAAGGATATAAAGGTCAATTTACAGCTGTTGATATAAGTATGCATTTACCTGGTGACACCCAAGTTGGATTCAAATGGGATAGCAATTCCAATGCATATGAATTAGTTACTGACCTTGATCTATGGAAATTTGAGATTCCAGTAGAAAGATTTATCTCAAAAGTTACACAAATGTATGCTTATCAAACAATAATCTCAAAAACACAAGAGGATGGATACCAAATAGTAGAACAAAAAAATAAAAATGATGGTTCTATAGAATTGGTTCTAACCAAGTGGGAAAACTAATGTTAAGATATGGATTTTACGGATCCATTTCATAATACTGAAGAAAATATTGAGTTTACAGGCTATGAGCCAGTTTTAGGAGGTCAGTTAGCTGAAAAAGCTGTATGGGTTGATGAATCTAAGTGTATTGGTTGTCAGTACTGTGTCCACGTCGCATCGAACACTTTCACTGTTGATGAATTTCATGGAAGAAGTCGAGCTATTAGGCAAGATGGAGATAGTTCTGATGTCATACAAGAAGCAATAGATACATGCCCTGTTGATTGTATTCATTGGGTCAAATTTGAAGAATTGGATGATTTAGAGAATAGTCTCGATAGGGATATGTTTCAAACATTTGGAAAGCCACCGAGAATGAATAAGCACTAATATCAAGAAGATGCAATATCGTAGATTTGGTAGAACCAATCTGAAGATTCCTGTTTTATCTTTAGGTGGTATGAGATTTCAAAAAAGTTGGGATCAATTAGATTTTTCTGAGGTTTCATACGAAGAACAAATTAAAGTAGAAAATATATTAGATCTTGCAACACAATATGGTTTAAATCATGTAGAAACCGCCAAGGACTATGGAACTTCTGAGGTGCAATTAGGGATGTGTTTTAAGAACACTAAGATAATCCCAAATATAATCCAAACAAAGATTCCACCAAATAGTGATCCGGAAATTTTTGAGAGAGATGTTACGACAAGTATTGAAAAACTGAAAGTTAAAAAAATTGATTTGTTAGCAATACATGGTATTAATACTGCTGAACATTTACATCAGGCTATTCGAGAAGGAGGTTGCATTGATATTTTGAGGAATTTCCAAAAAGAAAATTTAATTGGATCTATAGGATTTTCAACCCATGGAAAATCTTCACTTATTGAAAAGGCTATATCAACAAACTTATTTGATTATGTAAATTTGCACTGGTATTTCATTAATCAGGAAAATACAAAGGTTATTAATTTAGCCAATAAGCATGATCTTGGGGTTTTCATAATAAGTCCCACTGATAAAGGGGGACATCTTCATACTCCCTCAAGAAAAATGTTGGAATTATGCAAACCACTTCATCCTATAGTTTTTAATGATCTTTTTTGCTTAAGAAATCAAAATGTCCATACTTTGAGTGTGGGTATTGCAAAAGAGACAGATTTTGCTCTGCATTTAGAAGCTGTCTCGTTGTTATCAGAATCAGAAAAGTATGTGCCTACTATAATTAACAAATTAAGGCAGGAATCAATTAATTCCTTAGGTTTAGAGTGGCATCAAAATTGGAATAGAAATTTACCAAGTTGGGAATATACGCCGGGAAATATTAATATTCCTGTTCTGATTTGGCTTTCAAATTTAATTGATTGGTTGGGTATGGAAGGATATGCAAGAGCTAGATATCAATTGCTTGGTAATGGAAGCCACTGGTTCCCAGGATTCAACGCAAATTTACTAGATGTAGATGTTTCTGAAGGAGAATTATTGAAAGTATTAGAAGGTCATATAAATCCAAAAAAAGTTATAAAAAAATTGAGAAATTTAAAAGAAAAGTTTGGAGATAAGAATGTTAAAAGATTATCAAGAAAATAATTTCATAATGGATTCTTTTCGGGTTTGCCAACTTTTCTTGGGTAAATTTCAGGACAAAAATTCTTTGGTTGAATAAGAATAATATTTCGGGTGCCTTTATTTCTTGGTAATTGTATCTCTTTTTTATCTTTAACTTTCCCTTCTAATACTTCTAAAGTTTTATCTAGATTTTTGCTTTCTTCATTCGTCCATTTGCCACAATATAAAACTCCAAACCCATCTTTTTTTAACATTGGTAGAATATATTCTGAAACTGTTGATGGATTGCTAACCGCTCTAGTTGTTGCAATATTAAAATTATTTCTCATTGACGATTGATGGCCTAAGTTCTCAACGCGATCATTGATTACATGAATATTGTTTTTGAAATTGATCTGTTCAATTAAAAATTTTATTGCATCTGTTTTCTTTCTCAAAGAATCAATTAGATATATCTCAGAATTAGGATGAGTTATTGCATAAGCTAAACCTGGGAAGCCACAGCCTGATCCAATATCTAAAAATTTTTTATTATCAAAATTAATATTCGTGAAAGCTTTGAATGGCCAAATGCTGTCAAAAACTTGAGATACCCAATAATCATCCCCATCAGTTAATCTTGTGAGATTGGTCTTATTATTTAATTCTTTAATTTTAATTTGTAACTCTTGAAATAAATTTATTTCTTCTTCAGTTATTAAGGAAAGAATTTCTTCTGGAATGTTTTGTTTTTTCATTTCGTTATAAATATGAATTTTAACCATCCATTAAATACATTCTATTTAGTAAAAATTTATTAGAATTACAATATTAATAAAAGATTATTTTGAAAGGGGAAACTTCCTATTACAAAATTTTAGGTGTAACTGAAAATGCATCCAATCATGAATTAAGAAAGGCATTTTGTAAACTTTCTATTGAGTTGCATCCCGATACCACTTCATTAGAAATAGACGTTGCTAAAAGTAAATTTCAAGAAGTTCTTGAAGCTTATGAAAATTTAAATAATAGTAATTTACGAAAATTATATGATGACAAACTAAAAGAAAACTCTAGAAGTAAAAAAAATACTAACGTTTTAAATAATTTAGTAATCGATTCTAATAATCAAAATTTAATAGGAAATAGAAGACCTTTTTCGAATGGAGAATTGTTTTCGTTGTTTCTTTTAATTATCATAATTTCTATAAGTTTAATTTGTTCAATTTTTATTGCTTCTTTTACTGGAAAAGAATTAGAGACAATACCGCTTTGGCTAATTAAATAAATTTTTAAAAAAGTCTGTGAATCCCTCTAAAAAACCTATCAATCAAAATTCACTGCAATCATTGGAATTGTGGCTAATTGATTTAGGTGCTGTGAAGGATATTAATAATCCATCTAAATGGTATCTGTTACTTTCAAATTGGAATGCAACCATTATTTTTGAACAAGAAGATTTAAGCGTTATCTGGGAAAGTGAAGGAAAAGAAACTAAAAGACTATTTTCCTATTGCATTAATAGAGAAGATGTGGAAAATGCAATACTGCAGGGACCTTAAATTTCTCTAAAGATTTTCTAAGATTTGCCTTATTATCCAGTAACTTTTTTCTAATTGATCATTGGTTATACAGAGAGGTGGCAAGAGATAAATAACATTCCCGAGGGGTCTAATAAATAAACCTTGCTCCATGGCAAGACTCTTTATTTCTTTCCCAATATTATTGAAATAACCTTTTTTGTTCCCAATATCTAAATCGAAGGCAGCAATTGTGCCGGATACCCTTATTTTTTTTATATTGGATAAGTTTTGAAATTTAATTATGTGAGATAAATGTTTTTCTTCAAATGAGAGGTATTTGTGTGGCTCTTTTTCTAATAAATCAAGGCTAGCGTTTGCCGCGGCACAACCTAAAGGATTAGCAGTAAAACTATGTCCATGCCAAAAAGTTTTTCTTGGGGAATCATCAATAAAGGATTGAAAAATTTTATCTTTACATAAAGTTATTCCCATTGGTAAAAATCCACCAGTTAAGCCTTTTGAAATACTTATTAAATCGGGAACGATTTTTGCCTTTTGAAACGCAAAAAGACTTCCACATCTTCCAAACCCAGTCAAAACTTCATCAGCAATTAATAAAGAATTATTATTGTTTATAATATCTGAAACTTTTTTAATAAACTGAGGCCTAACCATATTCATTCCTCCTGCTCCTTGAACAAGTGGCTCGAGGATTACTGCAACTGTGGGAGTTTTAAGCAGAGTTTCTAATTTTTGAATCGCCTCATTTTCTTTATTTTCTACTTCTTCATCGTTCATCCAAGTTGAAGGCCAGGGGACTCTCCTAACTGGGAACATAAGATTATCAAAATTCTCATTAAAAATATTTCTTTCACCTAAAGCCATTGCTCCAAATGTATCGCCATGATAGGCGCCATCAAAAGCTACTATTTGAGTTCTTGTCTCTCCTCTATTTTGCCAAGATTGGAAGGCAATTTTTAAAGCGACTTCCACTGCAGTAGAACCGTTATCAGAAAAGAATAATCGCTCTAGTTTTGTTAATTCACTAAGTCTTTCCGCCAATTTTTTTGCCTGTGGATGTAAAAAATCAGCAAATATAACTTGCTCAAGTTTTTTTGATTGATTGAAAATGGCATCCGCAATGTATTGGTTACTATGTCCATGAAGAGTTACCCACCAACTACTGATTGCATCTATTAGCTCTTTTTTAGGATTTTTAGTAAATAGGAGGGCATCTTGTCCATGAGTTACTTCTATTTGCGGTTTGCTGTTATTAATTTGTGTAAAAGGTGGCCAAATATTTGGGTGCCAATCTTGATTTGGAGTTTTTGAATCCAAAGATTTCATTTAACTTATTTTTGAGTTTAATAGTGAGATCAACTTATTCTTGATGTCTAGTTCTTTCCATAGTATATCTAATTTGTTTGAGTCCATTTTTTCGATGTAAGGAAATTCAGCAATTAATGGAATACCACTAAAATCAACTAGAGTTCTTGGATTATCTAGGTGTTTTTCACCATTAACTACTAAACCTAAAATCTCAATATTTCTTCGTTTTAAGGCCTCAATACTAAGCAGGGTATGGTTAAGAGTGCCAAGTGAGCTCTTACAAACAAGTATTACCGGAAGATTCCATTGTTTTATTTGATCTATTTGCAAAAAATTGCGTGTTATTGGAACCATTAATCCACCTGCAGTTTCTACAATTAATGAGCCTTGCACTTTTGGCAATCTCAATTTTTCAAAGTTAATATTTTTTTGATCTATTTCAGCAGCCCAATGTGGAGATAGCGGTTTCGTAAAGACATAAGCTTCTTTGATGATTTTCTCTTTACTTAATTGTGCAAGTTTTTCAACAGTTTGACTATCAGTTTGCGATTCAATACCGCTTTGAATAGGCTTCCAATAAAAGGAATTTAATCCTTTAACGAAAAAAGAGCTTATTAAAGTTTTTCCAATATCAGTATCTGTTCCACAAATTATAAATTTGAAAAAACTATCCTTACTTCTCATAATTTCTTTATGATTTGAATCTCAATTTGCCATGAAAGGTTAACTGTATTATTGTAATTCTTTGGCCAAAACTTTTGAATTTTTTTTAACTCCTTCACTGTTTTGTGTTTACAATTTGTTGATTGCGCCCCTACATTTTTAATACTTCTAAAAAGCTTATATACATCTTCAAAATTTTCAAGATAATTAAACTTTTCTGAATAATGAATTTCAGTTGATCTGAAATCTTTTAATAATTCTTTAGAGCAAAGGAAATTAAGACCACTATATTCAATATCAATTTTTTTACAAGTATCTTTCCATTCAGGAAAACAATTTTTTGTTGGATAAGAAATGATTAAAAAACCTCCAGATTTTAATTTACTAAACCAATTTTTTATTATCTTTTCTGGCTTGTTTAACCAATGGATGCAGAAGTTAGATGTTAATAGAGAACAGTTATTGATTTCGGGAGGTAAATCATTATTCAAATCCCATAAAATTTTTTTACTAGATAATTTATTCTCAATAAGCATTTTTTTGCTGAAATCAATTCTGGCTACTTTTTGGGAAGAAAAATTTTTTTCTATTTCATCTGCTAATAGTCCTGGTCCTGATCCTAGATCTATCCATTCACCTTTTTTTTGGGGATTTAATTCTTTGATAAATTGAACAATCTTTTTTGCAAAAAATTTCTGAATATTTGAATGCTCTAAATACCGATATGCAGCATCATTGAAATTATTTTTTATTTTCTCATTCCACTTTTTACTATCCATTTTCATCATTAATTTTATTAATTAAGATCTCGTATAAATTTAAATTATTCAAGCAATGACCTTGCTGAGCTAATTTAATTAAAATTGGATTCCTATCAAGAATTTTATTTAAGGAATCTAAGAAGTTATTATTTGATTCGTTGTCTAGAATTAAATCATTTTCTGATTTTATAAAAATAATTTTGCAATCTTTTCTTAAAAATAATGGAATATCTCTATTGATATAAAGTTGTTTTAAATCATCTAAAAGGAGGGTTTTATTTAAACTCTCTAAACTTTTATAAAAGATATTTTTAAAACTATTATTCATATGATTTGGCATAAATGATCTATGTATAAATTCTTTCAACATATCCTTAGTTTCATCTTTTATGATTTTTGTTTCCATTCTTTTTAGAGATCTCAAAATAATGTTTCTCTTATTACTTAAAGGAAGAAAATTATTAAAAGAATTTATAAGAACAATATGAGTTGCTTCTTTTAAGATTTTTTTTTGCATTAAATGAAAACCAAATGAATGGCATAAAGTCATTCTGATTTCTTTTTTAGATTCGCTTTTAATCCATTTTGCTTGATAATTATTTGTTGAAAAATACCCCCTTTCATTATCTTGCCAATGCCAATTTTTTTTTAAAAAATCAACTTTATAATCATCCCAGAAATATTTATTTAGTCCCCACCCATGTTGAGTAATAATTTGTTTCATTTAAACTCTTTTAATACTGCAATGAAATTTTTTAGTAGATTCAAATCTAAGTTTCTTCGTATTGTTATTCTGATTCTTGATTGCCCAACTGGAACAGTAGGGGGTCTTATCGCAATTGCTAAAAACCCATTTTCCTCAAGATATTTTTGTAAATAAATTGCCTTCTCTTCTTGGCCAACAATAATTGATAAAATGTGAGAATCTCCCTGAATTGGAAAACTAAAATTTTTAATAATTTCATCTTTCCATATCTTCGCAGAAGATAACAACTCATTACCCCAATCTTTATTTTCTAAAATTTTTTTTAAACCTTCTAGTGCTCCAGCAGCTAAAGATGGTGCAAGAGCGGTTGTGTACCTAAATGCACCACTTGTTTGGATAAGATACTCACTAACTTCTGAATTGGAGGCTATGAAAGCTCCACCGCTTCCAAATGCTTTTCCAAAAGTTCCAGTAATTAAAGTTATATCAGAACGGAAATCAAAACTTAAACCCCTGCCTTCAGGGCCCAAGATCCCAATTGCATGGGCTTCGTCAACTAATAATTGAACACTATTTTTTTTGCAAATTTCCGTTATTTCTCTGAGCGGAGCAATTGATCCCTCCATGCTATAAAGAGATTCGACAACAACTAAAATGGAATTTTTTGTGGGGTTATACTTAATAATTTTATCTTCTAAATCTTTTAAATTATTGTGTGAAAATCGAACTAGTTTAGCTTGAGCAGCTTTAACTCCAACCAATAAAGAGTTATGGATTAATTTATCTGCTATTACGATACTATTTCTGTTTGCTAAAGTCTGGATAGCGGCTATATTTGCTTGAAATCCGCTTGGGAAAAGTAATACTTTATCTTGATCAAGCCACTTGGCAAGTTCTGTTTCTAATAATTTATGTATTGGTCTTGAACCTGTAATAAACCTAGAGCTTCCTGAACCAATACCCTCTAACATGCTTATTTCGTAAGCAGCTTTTATTAAATCCTTGTCCCTACTTAATCCAAAATAATCATTACTGCATAAGTCTATAAGTTTTTTATTTTGCGAATTTAAACTTAGAAGTTCGAATGATTTTTTACCTAAAGAAAATGTTTTTAATTTACGGATTCTATTTTTTGGAATTTTTATTTTTTTCATTTTGGCAAAATAAAATATAGTGGATTTAATTAAAAAGATTTAGATTTACTATTAAAGTTTGCAAGGTATTTTTTGTTTATTAATATCTATATAGATCATATATTAAGAAGTTAACTCATCCTCTCTTCAATCACAATTATTGCTTAATTTAGAGGAATATTTCCCCTTTCCACTAGATGATTTCCAATTAGAAGCAATTCGAGCTATTAATAGCGGAAATTCTGTTGTTTTAACGGCACCAACAGGTTCGGGTAAAACATTGATAGGTGAATTTGCTATATATAGAGGCTTATCTCATGAAAGTAGAGTTTTTTATACAACACCTTTAAAAGCACTATCAAATCAAAAGTTTAGAGATTTTTCTAATCAATATGGTGATAATAAAGTTGGTCTTTTAACTGGAGATATAAGTATAAATAGAGAAGCACCAATCTTAGTTATGACGACTGAGATTTTTAGGAACATGCTTTATGGCGAATTTGATGAATTTGATGATCCCTTAGAGAATTTAGAATCTGTGATTCTTGATGAATGCCATTATATGAATGACCCCCAAAGAGGCACAGTTTGGGAAGAAACTATAATCCATTGTCCTACTAGAACTCAAATAATAGCTTTATCAGCAACAATAGCCAATGCAGATCAATTGCAAAATTGGATAGAAAAAGTTCATGGGCCTACAGTACTAATTAATAGCGATAAGAGACCAGTCCCTCTTGATTTTATTTTTTGCAGTGTTAAAGGCCTCCATCCACTTTTAAATAATAAGGGTAATGGAATTCATCCAAACTGTAAGATTTGGAGAGCTCCTAAGGGGCAGAAAATGAAAGGGAAAGTGGGCAGGATAATGCAACCAAAGTCTCCCTCAATTGGCTTTGTGATCTCTAAACTAGCTGAACGCAATATGTTGCCAGCTATTTATTTTATCTTTAGTAGAAGAGGATGTGACAAGGCTATTGAGAATATAAAAGACTTAACTTTAGTAAGTTACTCAGAAGCAAGTATGATATCCCAAAAATTAGATGTTTATCTTAAGAATAATCAAGAGGCAATTAAAGATAAATCTCAATGCGAGGCATTAAAACGAGGTATTGCATCTCACCATGCTGGATTATTGCCTGCATGGAAAGAATTGGTTGAAGAATTATTTCAGCAAGGTTTGATAAAAGTTGTTTTTGCAACTGAAACTCTTGCTGCAGGAATAAATATGCCCGCAAGAACAACTGTTATTTCTTCTTTATCAAAAAGGACAGAAGATGGGCATAGATTATTATTTAGCAGTGAATTTTTGCAAATGTCAGGAAGAGCTGGAAGAAGAGGAAAAGATACCCAAGGATATGTTGTTACATTACAAACAAGATTCGAAGGTGCCAAAGAAGCAAGTGCATTGGCTATTAGTAAACCAAATTCTTTAGAGAGTCAATTCACTCCTAGTTATGGAATGGTACTTAATCTTTTACAAAGTTATACTTTAGAAAAGTCTAAAGAATTAATTAAAAGAAGTTTTGGTAGTTTTTTATATTTAGGTGAATCTTCAGGTGAGAATATAATTCTCGAAAATTTAGATAAGGATTTAATTGAATTAAAAAAAATTACATCTAACGTTTCATGGAAAGATTTTGATGCCTACGAAAAGTTAAAAAATCGGCTTAAAGAAGAGAGAAGACTCTTGAAAATTTTAGAAAAACAAGCAGCAGAAAAATTATCAGAAGAGATCACTAATGCACTCCCGTATATTAAAGATGGAAGCTTAATTTCAATCAAAGCTCCTCAAATTAAAAGAAAAATTGTTCCAGGATTAATTTGTAAGAAAATATATGAATCCCAAAAAATAAAGAGTTTATTGTGTTTGACAGTTGATAATTTATTTATTCTTATCAAACCCTCATACATTGTAAGTATTTTTAATGATTTGGATGCAATTGATGTCTTAGGACTTGAAGTCCCAAAGATGTATTTTTCTGGAGAGGTATTTAGGGGAGATGATATGTCGCAGTGTTATGCGGATCGAATTTTAGAAGTTTCTAAAAAAAATGATTTACAAACTCCACAATATGATTTGTCAACGGAAGTTTTGGCACAACAGCAACAAATTAATAATTTAGAAGAAACAGTCAATGATCATCCCGCTCATAGATTTGGAGACTCTAGGAAATTAAAGAAATATAGAAAAAAAATTGTTGATCTTGAACAAGAAATATATATGAGAAAAAAACTTCTTGAGGATAAAGAAAATCATAACTGGAGAACTTTTACCGATTTGATTAAAATTTTGAATCATTTCGGTTGTTTAAATGATTTGGAATTGACAGAAGTTGGACAAACAGTTGGTGCAATAAGAAGTGAAAATGAATTATGGATTGGTCTGGTTTTAGTTAGTGGTTATTTAGACGATTTAGATCCTCCTGAGTTAGCTGCAATTATTCAAGCTATATGTGTTGATATAAGGAGGCCTAATCTTTGGTGTAATTTTAAGCCTTCTTTAAAGGTAATTGATGTTTTTAATGAATTAGATGGTTTAAGAAAATTAGTCGCTTCTCAACAAAATAAGTTTCATATTGAAATCCCTATTTATTTAGAAACAGAGTTAACTGGAATTATTTCTGAATGGGCAAGAGGAAAAAAATGGAAAGATTTGGTTTTTAATACTTCATTAGACGAAGGTGATGTAGTGAGGATTATTAGAAGATCAATTGATGTCCTTTCTCAAGTTCAATACTGTATTGGTGTTAGTAATAAATTAAAAAGCAAAGCAAAGCTAGCATTAAAAGCTATTAATCGTTTTCCTGTTTCTGAATCTAATGACCTTATAAAAGTCGCTGAAGATATTAATCCTGCAACAAAAAGAATTGACAATAATTCTTAAATTTTTTTAATCAAATCATTGAATTGATATTCATTGCTTCATCAAATTCATCTTCGTTTAAATAACCTAATTTAAGTGTTGCCTCTTTTAAATTTAATGATTCTTTGAAGGCAAGGTTTGCAATTTCAGCTGCTTTTTCGTAACCAACTTTTGGCACTATGGCTGTAACCAACATTAGTGAATTTTCTAAATTTAACTTCATTTTCTTTTGATTAGGTTCCATCCCATCAACTAATTTTATTCTGAAGTTTTCTATTACATTTTTTAGTAATTTTAAACTTGTGAGAATATTAAACCCAATAAGAGGCTTATATTCATTCATCTGTAAAGTACCGCTAGAATTTGCCATTGAAACTGCATATTCAAGACCCATTATCTGAGTGCAAACCATTGATAAGGCTTCGCATTGAGTTGGATTCACTTTGCCCGGCATGATAGAACTTCCAGGTTCATTTTGAGGAATAATTAGTTCATATATTCCTGATCTTGGACCAGAAGATAGAATTTTTATATCATTTGAAATTTTAAATAATGCACCTGCTAGTATTTTTATCTGACTCATTACTTGAGCTAGACGATCATGTGAGGCCATGATAGAAAAATTATTTTTTGATTTATAGAACATTAGATTAGTATCATGGGAAATTGATTTTATAGACTCTTCACAAAATCCTTTTGGACAGTTAATCCCTGTACCAACTGCAGTTCCTCCCAGAGGTAAGAAATACAATTCATTCAGACTAATAATAATTGCATTCTCAGCATCTTTAAGTTGCTCTGACCATCCTGATATTTCTTGCCCAAAAGTAAGAGGGACTGCATCTTGAAAATGGGTTCTTCCTATCTTTATAAGGTGTTTCCATTCTTCGCTTTTTTTATCAAGGACCTTAGTAAGTTCTCTGATCGTTGGAACTAAATTTTTGATTATTTCATTAACAACAGATATTTGAATAGCAGCAGGAAAAGTGTCATTAGTTGACTGAGATTTATTTACATCATCATTCGGATGAATTGGTTGATGACTACCAAGCTCTGAATTAGTTTTTAAAGCTGCAATGTTTGAAATTACCTCATTAACATTCATATTTGTTTGCGTGCCACTACCTGTTTGCCAAACCTTTAAAGGAAACTGTGAATCGTGAAGCCCATCCAGTATTTCCGTACATGCCTCTACAATCAAATCTTTTTTCCTTTTATCTATTAAACCTAAATTGAAATTCGCAATTGAAGCAGCTTTTTTTATTAGGGTGAGTGAATAAATTAACTCAATTGGAATTAATTCTTCTCCAATAGAAAAATTTATTATCGATCTTTGTGTTTGAGCACCCCACAAAGCTTCGATGGGAACCTCTATTGTTCCCATACTATCTTTTTCAATCCTAAAGTTTTTGGTCATTATTCCTCTGAAAACACTGGTTAAACTTAGATAAGGTTTTCAGTAATCCTAGATACTTAACTTCTCCCATATTACACTTAAATTATTAAGATGAATTGAAGGATTAAAACATTCTTCTAAGTCACTTTGATCAATAACATTCATAATTTCTTTATCTCTTTCTATATTTTGTTTGAAATTCCCATCCTGAGTATTCCAGGCCTGATGCGCATTTTTTTGTACTAAGCTATAAGCTTTTTCTCTAGACAAGCCCCTCTCTACAAGCAAAAGTAAAACTTTCTGACTAAAGATTACACCACCATATATATTTAAATTTTTGAGCATATTTTTTGGATAAACTTCTAAATTGCTTACTATATCTTGCATTTCCCTGAGCATAAAATGCAAGCAGATTGATACATCAGGAAGCATAATACGTTCATTTGAACTATGGCTTATATCTCTTTCGTGCCAAAGGGGAACATTTTCAAGTGCTGTTAAGACGTAACTCCTCAAAATTCTTGCTAAACCACTGACTCTTTCACTTCGAATAGGATTTCTTTTATGGGGCATGGCAGAACTTCCTTTTTGCCCTTTTGTAAAGCCCTCCTCAACTTCTAAAACATCAGTTCTTTGTAAATTTCTTATTTCAGTTGCGAATCTATCTAAAGAAGCGCCAACTAGTGCAATAGTTTGCACATATTCTGCATGTCTGTCTCTCGATATAACTTGCGTACTTGCTGTATCAGGTTTTAGGCCGAGTAAATCACAAGTTATTTGTTCTACTTTAGGATTCGTATTAGCGTAAGTTCCCATTGCGCCACTTATTTGTCCAATTGCTACAGAATCTTTCAGAGTTAACAATCTTTTTTTGTTCCTTATTATTTCTGCTAACCATCCTGCAAGTTTAAAACCGAAGGAAATTGGCTCCCCATGAATTGCATGAGATCTGCCAATCATTAATGTATTTTTATGCTTCCTTGCTAATAATCTGACCTCATTTTCTAGGTTCTCAATCTCTTCTAATAACAATTCGCAAGAATTTACTAACTGAAGAGATAAGCCAGTATCAAGTACATCACTACTGGTCATACCAACATGTATGTATCTTCCTGAATCTCCTACAAATTCATTAACGCTTGTAAGAAATGCTATGACATCATGTTTAACTTCTTTCTCAATTTCTGTAATTCTAGATTCATCAAACTTTGCATTTGAACGTATCTCTTTCATGGCATTCTCAGGGATTTTCCCGAGGGAAAAATTTGCTTCACATGCAGCTATTTCAACCTTAAGCCAACTCTGGAATTTTGCGCTTTCAGTCCAGATTTTCCCCATTTCGGGTAATGTGTAACGCTCGATCACAATTTTTATTTATTATCAATTTAAACTTTATAACAAAATCGAATTATTGCCCTATACCTTTAAAGATGTACTTGCCATTGAACATATTTGACTAATTATTATTATCCTATGTAACATTTTTCTGGCTAATAAAGAAAGCTTAAGTATAAAAATGTTTGCATATATTCCTTCGTTAATAATGGGTAATTTTTTAGTTCTCATTTAAAATTGTAAGGAATTAAAGAATTTGGATCTTAATCTTGAAGAAGTTCATTATTCAGTCTTTTTTTATTGATTAATAGATGATTAAAAAAAGTAGATTAGACCTTTATCTTCTAAAAAGTGGTTTATGTGAAACTCGTCAAAAAGCCCAAGGTTTAATTCTTGCGGGCAAGGTTAGAGATATCAATGGAAAAGTATGGGATAAACCTGGACAACAAGTATTAATTGGATCCGAATTTTTTATTGATTCCGAACCTATGTTTGTATCAAGGGGAGGCGAAAAATTATTGGAGGCATTTAATAAACTTGAAATTAAAGTAAAAGATAAAATATGTATTGATGCAGGAATCTCTACAGGGGGATTTACTGATTGCTTATTGCAACAAGGTGCAAAGTTAGTTTATGGGATAGATGTTGGTTATGGGCAAACCTCATGGAAGATTAGAAATAACCCAAAAGTTATACTTTTTGAACGAACTAATATTCGAAATTTAAAACCTAATGATCTTTTATCTAGAAGTAATGAATTACCAAATTTTGTGGTTGCTGATTTGTCTTTTATTTCATTAAAGTTAGTTTTTAAACCTATAGGTAATTTATTAGAAGGTGATTGTATTGAGGGAATATTTTTGATTAAACCCCAATTCGAGGTGGGTAAAGATAAAGTCAGTAAAGGCGGCGTTGTTCGCAATCCTAAATTCCATACTGAGGCTATAGAGTCTGTTATCTATGCTGCTAAGAATTTTCAATGGAATATAAAGAATTTGATAGCTTCTCCGCTGGTAGGTCCTGCTGGGAATCATGAATATCTAGCTTGGATGACCTTAGGAAGTCAATCAAATAAAAGTATTAATAGTGAATATATACAAAATTTAGTAAAAGAAACTCTTTGAATTAAAGTGCTTCTTCGTCTTTGTCGCCAGTTCTAATTCTTACAACTGAATCAATTG
>JAOIOX010000021.1 GCA_028140765.1 Prochlorococcus sp. AH-736-N03
TTTTTCAAGTAACCATTTTTCCGAAATAACTTCTTTTTCAGGAAGATCAGAGTTATTTTCTTTTTCTTCTACTTCTTTGGGAGGATGGTAAGTCTCCATTATTTAAACTTATTTATTTTAAGATTAGACCCTATTTTCTTAATTTGGAACCCTTATCTAAAGAATTGTTCGATTAATATAGAATAAAACATATAAAAGTTTATTTACATTTTATTTATCTACTCAGTTCTGCAAGAAGGTTTTGTTAAGCTATTACTGAATTTATAAAATGAGTTTAAATTTCATCATGGATATTACATTTGCATCCCTAATTTTTGCATCGCGCACAATCCCTACAGATTTTGGATTAGTAGCTGCAGCTATCGCTGGAGCTGGAAGTTTGCTATTCATTGCTTTAAGATTTGTACCTGATGCAGGTAATTAAATAACAGGAACCATTTTTAATAAAATATATCTTTATCTCAACTTTGTTTTGAAAATAGATTCCGTTTATTTATTAATTAGATAATGAATAAATGGGTTTTGCTTGAACATAAAGTTTATTCTGCTAACTCGTTCGATATTCATTATGATTTTCTTGTTGAAAATGGCATAGATTGTTTAACTTGGAAATTTTTAAAACTACCTTTATTAAATCAAGCTTCTATAGAAATTATTAAGCAGCCAAATCATAGACTTGTATGGTTATCTAGGATAGAACATGAACTTTCTGATAATAGAGGGTTTGTAAAAAGAATTGATCATGGAATATTTAAAAGTGTTTCTGATAAATTGGATTCTGAACATTATAGATTCATTTTGGATGGTGAACTTCTTTATGGCTTGTTTGAAATTTCGGGTAATTTTTGCAGATTGAGCAAAAGTTATTAATACTCATTTATAAATAAACGTAATATTTCTATTGAGAATTTTTGCAAATTAGTTATTCTTATTTAGCTATTGAGACTTGAGATTGGTACATATCAATCAGGTCGAGTTTGAAAATTTTAAATCTTTTGGGGGAAATGTAAAAATACCTCTTGAAGAAGGCTTTACTGTGGTTACGGGTCCTAACGGTTCTGGGAAAAGTAATATTTTAGATGGAATTTTATTTTGTTTAGGCCTAGCTAATAGTAGAGGTATGCGGGCTGAAAGATTACCAGATCTAATAAATAACTCCAAAGTTAAAGAGGGTAAGTCATCAGAAACATCTGTATCGGTAAAATTTAATATTCAAGATTGGTCTCCGAGAGAGGACCTTCCGCCTTTGGAACTAGAAGAAGAAGAAATTGCCCTTAATAAAGGTCAAAAAGAATGGTTAGTTTCTAGAAAATTAAGGCTTATGCCAGGTGGTTCTTATGCTTCTACTTATACTTCTGATGGAAAACAATGCACCTTGCAACAAATACAGAAAATATTAAGAGATATCAGTGTTGATCCTGAGGGCAGCAATGTTGTTATGCAGGGTGATGTAACAAGAATAGTATCAATGAATAATAAGGAGAGGAGAAATCTTATTGATGAATTAGCAGGAGTCGCGCTTTTTGATACAAGAATAGAACAAACTAATGCAAAATTAAATGACGTTTTCGAAAGACAAGAAAGATGTGAAATTTTAGAAAATGAATTGCAATCTAGTAAAAATAAGCTTGAAAAAGAATGTGAAAAAGCAAAGCGATATAAAGAGTTAAAGGCAAAACTATTACAAATAATAGAATTAGAGAAAGTTCTTATTTTTGAAAAACAAGTTAAGCATGTTGAATCTATAGAAAAAAAAGAAAGTGAAATTGCAAAAAATAAAATCTTATTTAATAAACAAAAAGAATCCATTAGTAATGAAATATCAGTTTTAGAAGATGCTTTGAAAATTCTTGTTGATGAGCTAAAGGAGAAAGGAGAGGATAAATTGATAAAAGTTAATTCTGATATTGGAAGTATTAACTCTAGCTTGAGAGAACTTGATAGGATATCAATTCTGAATAAAGAAGAAGGTATTAAATTACAAAAACAGAGAGATGAAATTGCAATTTCTAAGAGGAATATCGAGTCAGAAAAGATGAGACAAGAAAATTTTGATGATAATTTTTTAAATCAATTGAACTTGCAAATTGATGATCTCACTTTAAAACACAAATTATCCAGAAAAAAACTTTCTGATGCGGCTGGAGAATCTGGAGAATTCTCAAAACAAAGTATTAAATTAAATGCTGAACTTGAAAGTATAAAAAATCAAATTAATCCTTTGGAAATAAAAAAAAGGAAAATTGAAGAAGAAACTATTCAAAATAATATTCAAAAAGATGAGATATTGTCACAGATCGAATCATTAGACTTAGAAAAGCAGAAACTTTTTCAGGGAAATCAAAGAAAAAAAGAGAAATCCGATACAAAGAATAAAAACTTAGCAAGTAATAGCGAAGAAATTAATTCTTTAAAAAATGAAATCGATTTATTAATTAAAACTAAATCAAGGCTAAATAACGAGCAATTAAGGCTTGAAAAGGATTTGTCTAGATTCGAAAGCAGGAAGGAAGCTTTAAATGAATCTAGAGGTTCATATGCTCTCAGAATTCTCTTAGAGGCAGGGTTAGAGGGTATACATGGTTATGTAGCTCAACTTGGAGAGGTCAGTGAGAAAAATAGATATGCATTAGAAATTGCTGCGGGAAATAGGTTAGGACAAATTGTTGTTGATAATGATCATATTGCTGCAAAAGCAATTGAAATTCTTAAAAAGAAGAAAGCGGGAAGATTAACTTTTTTACCTTTAAATAGAATTAAAAGTCAAAAAAAGAATTATGCAATTTCAAGATTTGAAAATAACAGGGAGAATGGATTTATAGATAAAGCTATTAATCTAATTACTTTTGATGAAGTTTATTCAGATGTTTTTCGATATGTTTTTGGAGATACTTTGGTTTTTTCAGACTTATCCTCCGCTAGGTTATCTACACAAAAAAATAGGTTGGTTACCTTAAGTGGTGAATTATTAGAAGCAAGTGGTGCTATTACAGGAGGCAGTAAGTTAAATAAAGATTTGGCTTATAGGTTTGGGATTAATAATGATATTGATGATTCCAGTCCTATAAAAGAAAGATTATTAGTTATCGAAGAAGCTTTAAAAGAGTCAAATAATGATTTAATACTAAAAAATAATAGACTTGGTATATTAAATTCTAACCGAAGTTCAATAATTGAGGATTGTGCCTCTTTTAATAAAGAAATTGAAGTAAATCAAGATTCTCTAAAAGCTGTCTCGCAAAGAATTGAGGATTGTAAATCGAGATTAAATAAACTTGATACTGCTAATAATTTATTAGTTAACGAGTTAGGTCATTTAAAAAATCAATTGAAGCCTTATCACGATAAGTTTGATCAACTACAAACCATTCAAAAGGCAAATTATGAAAAAAATCAAAAATCATCATTAATAGCTTTTAATGACGATTTTAATAATCTTGATAAAAAACTTGAATCACTTATTAAAGAAAGAAATTTATTACTAGATAAAAAGAATCAATTTGCTCTAAATAAAGAGCGTATCAATAATTCATTGAAAATTACTTTACTACAAGAAAAAAACTTGCAGGAATCTATCAGACAACTCGCAACTGCTCATAGTGAATGGATAGAAAAAAGAGATCAATTTAAAAAAGAGCTTTCAGATCTCGATAATCAAAAAAATTCTCTAGAGAAGAATTTAGGTTTATTGAGAAGGAAAAGAGATGAATTAAACTCTTCAATTTCAAATAAAAGGCAAGAATATAATAACTATCTATTAAAGCTTGAATATCTTGAAAGGGATATGCATTCCCTTAAAGAAGAGATGAGGAGCGAAAAAATAAAATTAGAAAATTATAAAAGAGATCTACCTAATCCTTCCCCGGAGTTTGGAGAATATGAAGGGAAGAGTCTTGAATCTTTGCAATCAGAAATTTCGATTATAAATGCAAAACTAGAAAGCTTAGAACCTGTCAATATGTTGGCTCTTGATGAATTAGAAGAATTAATTGAGAGATTAGATGGTTTGCGAGAAAAATTAGAAATTCTATCTAATGAAAGATCTGAATTATTGCTGAGAATAGAAACTGTATCTACGATGCGTCAAGAAGCTTTTATGCAAGCATTTACAGAAGTTGATAAACATTTTAGAGAAATTTTTGCAAATTTATCTGATGGAGATGGATTTCTTCAACTAGAAAATCCTAATTCTCCTCTAGAAGGAGGATTAACTTTAGTGGCTCATCCAAAGGGAAAAAATGTAAGAAGATTAGCGTCTATGTCAGGTGGTGAAAAATCGTTAACTGCTTTAAGTTTTTTATTTGCTTTGCAAAAGTATAAGCCTTCACCTTTCTATGCATTAGATGAGGTTGATAGTTTTTTAGATGGTATTAATGTTGAAAGGTTGTCGAAACTAATATCAAATCAGTCATCAAATGCTCAATTTATAGTCGTAAGTCATAGAAGGCCTATGATTAGTGCATCTGAACGAACAATTGGGGTTGCGCAAGCAAGAGGTGCTAATACTCAAGTTCTTGGGTTACCAAATGCTGCATAAACACACTTTTTTAAATTTATACGTCAGAATGATAAAAAGAAATTTATGAGCTTGTCTAACACATCTGCTAATAAGAATCTAACCAACTCGGTCCCTAGTGAACGTTTATGGTTAAGGTCAGAATTAATGGGAACACAAGTGATAACTACTGATACTGGAAGGCGGCTAGGCGTAGTTGGCGAAGTTGTTGTTGATATTGATAGAAGAGAGGTGGTCGCTTTGGGACTAAGAGATAATCCACTTACAAGATTTTTACCAGGTTTGCCAAAATGGATGCCTTTAGAAAGTATAAAGCAAGTTGGAGATGTCATATTAGTTGACTCCCTAGATTCTTTGAGTGAAAGTTTTTCACCAGAAAGGTATGGGAAGGTAATCAATTGTCAAGTGATTACAGAATCTGGACAACTTCTGGGAAGAGTTCTTGGCTTTTCTTTTGATATTGAGACTGGGGATTTGATATCTCTTGTTATGGGTGCTGTTGGAGTTCCGCTTTTAGGTGAGGGAGTTTTAAGTACTTGGGAAATACCTGTTGAGGAAATTGTAAGTAGTGGTACCGATAGGATTATTGTTTATGAAGGTGCGGAAGATAAATTGAAGCAACTAAGTAGTGGACTACTTGAGAAACTTGGAGTCGGGGGATCTTCATGGGATGAAAGGGAAGTAAATAAATACTCAGCAAATCTTGTACCTGTTGAGAATCAGTTACTTTCAGGTTCTGAATCAGAACAGCAAAACAATTTGGTCGAGGAATATGAAGAAGTTTTTGAACAAGATGATTATGAAGATGATTATGAGGATGAACTTGAATATGTTGAAATAAAGGGTTCTGAAGAAGAAATAAATAATAGAAAAAAGTTATACATGGATAATGATGATTCTGATCAGATCCAGAATCAAAATAGTGTTAATCAAATAGATGAAAAAAACAATATTTATTCAAAGCAAAAAAAACAATCAACTAATAATTTAGCTTCGAAAAGACCAATTCAAAATGCAACTGAAACTTTAGATATTGAACCTTTGAACGAACAAAATTTAGTTCAAGATAATAAAAAATCAGAAAAGTTTGAAATTGATGACCCCTGGTAATTGCTAAAGTTTTTTTATTGAATTAACAATTATAGATGCAAGTTTTTTTGCAGCACCTTTATCGCCTCTTTCTTTGTTTAAATTATCCCGAATACTTTTTAATTGATCTCTATTTTGAATAAGAAATAATACTTCTCTTGCAATTTTTGTTGTCGAAATATTACCTATCCTTTCAGGGACAATCATTCTTTTAGCTTTAATATTTGGCCAAGCAAAAAACTTCTTTTTTTTAAAATAGAAATTTTTAATTATAAAAGTTAAGAATCTATTTATAAATGAAATTTTTCCAACTACTCCAAAAATACCATCCCAAGCGTTCATCATATTTAAATGTTGAGTCGGCAGAACTACTAACATTGGAAGACTAATTGCTGCTAATTCTGCAGTATTTGCTCCTACAGTTGTAATTGCAAGATCACATTCTTTTAATATTTCATAGCAAGGATGTTTCTTGATTAGATAAATCTTTGTTTTTTTTGATGTTTCAATTACATAATCAAAACTAGAGTCTTTGAAGTTTTTAATTGTTTTGATTTTTGATGAGTAATATTTAGCAATTGGATTTTTGTTGCTTTGAAAAAATAAATATTCACTTTTATCAGTAGTTGGTGCAATGGGGATTATAAAATTTATATTTTGATTTTCTTTAGCGATATGATCTGCAACTTCTAAGAAGAAAGGAATTCCAATAGAAAGCTTTGCTTTCTTAGAGCCAGGCAATAATGCAATGTAGTGTTTTTCTTTATTTCTTAGTGATATTTCGCTATTAAGTTTGATATCTGCCATCAAATCGCCAATTACTTTACATTTATATTGATATCTTTTAGGTATTAACTCTTTTACTTTTAGATTCATAGCAGCGATTTCATTGGTCCATTTAGGCCATCGTGAAACCCATTCAGCATATGTGATATTTAAATAACCTAATCTTTTCGCTAATAAAATGCTCCAAAATTGATCCCCACCAAGGAAAATAACTATTCCTTTTTTTGGCCAATCAGCAAAAGAATGTGGCTTTATTAATAATTTCCAAAAACTTTTGGATTTTGTAATTAATTCGAATTTATTCCATGAATTTGCAACTACAAATTCTTTACCAGTGGCATTTGGGCAAGGAACAAGGACTAACCTAAGAGTGAAATCTTGTTTATCTTCATCACTTAGTGATCTATTTATTTTGTTTAGCTCATCCACTACAGGATTTACCCATGTAGTTAATTCACCAGGACCATTGGAAATTATAACTACTGCAACTGATTCTTTTTTCATTGCAGTTAAGCCAGAATACATTAAATGCGGACGGCGAGACTTGAACTCGCAAGGCCGAAGCCACACGCTCCTTAGACGTGCGCGTCTACCAATTCCGCCACGTCCGCAAAGGGTTTTTAGCAGCCGGGGGATGCTTAAACCTTAAAAATATCATACATTATTGGCTGAATTAAGGATGTAGTTCGAAAAGAGCTTTTTTGAATATGATGAATAATTTTTCTATTGCATAAAACAAATATTTATACATATATAACGTTTTAGGTTGTATTGTAAAAAATGTCCTCTAATCACTAAAAAATTTTGTTGAATATTTTGGCAAATAATTTTTTATTTTAAGTCATTTCATTTCTTCAATTTTATTTTCATAATGGTTGAAAAAGTTTTAATTGCTAATCGTGGAGAAATAGCTTTACGAATTGTCAGAAGTTGTAGAGAACTAGGTATTGCAACCGTTGCAGTTTTTAGCACTGTAGATAAAAAAGCATTGCATGTTCAGCTTGCTGATGAGGCGGTTTGCGTAGGAGATTCATTAAGTAATAAGAGTTATTTAAATATTCCAAATATACTTGCTGCTGCTACATCGAGAGGAGTTGATGCTATTCATCCTGGTTATGGATTTCTTGCGGAAAATGATAAATTTGCTGAGATGTGTAATGATCACGGCATAGTTTTTATTGGCCCATCTCCTAAAGCTATTAGATCTATGGGAGATAAATCTACAGCTAAAGAAACTATGGAAGCAGTTGGAGTCCCAACAGTACCTGGTAGTAAAGGCTTGTTATCAAATGTTGATGAGGCTTATAAATTGGCAGATGAAATTGGCTATCCGGTGATTATTAAAGCCACTGCTGGAGGAGGTGGAAGAGGTATGCGGTTGGTTGAAAACTCTGATAATCTAGAAAAAATGTTTAAAGCAGCTCAAGGCGAAGCAGAAGCAGCTTTTGGTAATGATGGTTTATATATGGAGAAATTTATAAAGAAGCCAAGACATGTAGAAATTCAAATTTTGGCCGACAGGTCGGGTAATGTTGTTCATTTAGGAGAGCGAGATTGTTCAATTCAAAGAAGACATCAGAAGTTACTAGAGGAGTCTCCTAGTCCTGCAATTAATACTGAGCTAAGAAAAAAAATGGGGAACGCAGCTATTGCTGCTGCAAAAAGTATCGGCTACGAAGGGGCGGGGACAGTTGAATTTTTAGTTGATGATGATGATAATTTTTATTTTATGGAGATGAATACTAGGATTCAAGTTGAACATCCTGTTACTGAAATGGTTACAGGAGTTGATTTAATAGCTGAGCAAATTAAAATCGCAAGCGGTGCAAACTTGGAATTTAATCAGGATGATATCCATTTAAACGGTCATGCCATTGAATGTAGAATCAATGCTGAAGATCCTTCTCACAATTTCCGACCATCACCCGGAAAAATAACTGGCTGGCTTCCTCCTGGTGGCCCTGGTGTAAGGGTGGATAGTCATGTCTATACAGGCTATGAAATCCCTCCTTTCTATGACTCATTAATTGGTAAATTAATAGTCTGGGGAAAGGATCGTAATACTGCAATAAAACGTATGAATAGGGCTTTAAATGAATGTGCAGTAACTGGTATTCCTACAACAATTAATTTTCATCTAAACTTATTGAATAAATCTAAATTTAAGCAGGGTAAGATACATACTAAATATGTAGAAGAAGAATTATTGCCAAATTACTGAGAAATAATAAAAAGATTTCTATGAAATATGTGTATGCAATGCAAGTTTTATAAGCCCTTGCTGGCCGACTAATATTTCTCTTAAAAAGCTTATAATTCCGATCCAAATTACGGGGCCAACATCAACGCCTCCAATGGGAGGAATTAGTTTTCTTGTTATATTAAGAATAGAGCTTGATGGTATTGAAACCAATAACCATAAACCTTTACTCAAATCAATTTTTGGGTACCAAGTAAGTATTAATCTTATTAGAAAAACTATAGTTAGATATGAAAGTGAAATTCCTAAACTAATATCTAAAATTTGAAGAGAGTTTACAAGCAAGGAAATCACAATTATTTAATTCATCTTAATAAATAACCCATTGAAACGTATTTAATTCGTATTATAAATTGAGAATTTAATATTTAAAAAGTGTTTCAAATTTCAAATTTATTACTAGCCGCAGATTTTTCTGCTGAAGTTGCAAATAATTCCGCAGTGGGAATGATAGGTAGTTTTATTGCTGCTGCCTTACTTATCGTTATTCCAGCTACTGCATTTTTGATTTTTGTCAGCCAGAAAGATTCCCTCGATCGTACTTCTACAGGAAGACGCTAGTTTTTGTAAAAGTTTTAAGTACACTATATATATAGGGATATAAGTAACCCTTTTAAAAAATAAATTTTTGGAGAAAGAATGTGGTCAATGCTAGTCTCAATTGGGCCAGTATTGTTGGTATAGTTCTCGCTGTATGTGGTGGAGGCCTTTATTTTTTAAGGTCCTTTAAGCCTGCCTTGGCGCGGGATTATGATGTTTTCTTCGCAGCAATTGGACTTTTGTGCGGAGGAATATTATTTTTTCAAGGCTGGAGGTTAGATCCTATCCTTCAGTTTGGTCAGTTTTTATTAGCAGGAACTACAGTTTTTTTCGCGTATGAAAGTGTGCGATTGAGGGGAGTTGCTACTGATCAAGCTAGAAGGTCATCTTATTTTGATGATGATCCTATTCCTGATGTTCAAAGAAATTCTAGAGGTCGATTTAATGACGATTATGATAGGTTTGAAGAATCGGAAAGACCATCTAGAAGATTTAAACCTCAAGAAGATGAATTTGAAGAAGACTATACGGAGGGGAGATTTCGTAGGAGGAATGTTTCAAGAGCCATACCCTCTGCTGCAGCAAGTAGAAGTAGGCCATCTACAAGGGAAATAAGTCAGTTTGAAAATGACGAGCCTACAAGAAGGAGAAGACAGACTTCTGAAGATAGAAATAGGAAACAACCTGAAACAAATAATTTTGGTGAAAGAAGAAATTTATCTCGCGATGAAGTTAAAACAGGGTCAAGACCCAGAATCAATCGTAGAGTTTCTAGACAAGATAATATCTCTCCTCCTGCTGATTCTTCTCCATTAAGAAAGAAACCTACTAGATCCCCTATTAGGCAGCAAACTTCAACAACTCAAGTAGAAGATGCTTCATTTAAAGATGCTAATCAAGCTAAAAAACCACGTGAGACTCGTACAGTAAGCTCTTCAGCTAGATCAAATTCAAAAAACCAAAATAGTAGATATAATGTTGGAACAAACAAGAAAAAACCTAGAGATAACAGTTCTAGATTTGATGATTAATTATAGGATTCCTGCCCATTTTAAAAAAGATTGTTTACTAAATAGTTCAATCAATATTATTGAAAGAAAGCCAATCATTGCAAATCTTCCATTAGTTTTTTCAGAATAACTGCTCCATCCAAATTTATATTCATCTTTAATTTCTATCGATTTTTCATCTAATTGATTCTCTCCAATTTGTTCATTGATATAATTTGGATCTTTCTGCTGTTCTACAAAACTCTCATTCTCTAGATTAGTGACTTCTGAGTTAGTTTGTTCTTCTTTCGAATTCATTTTTTTTGTTAATCCTTAAAATTATACTTATCAGACGTCAATAATTTCCAGTCTCCCTGTCCATTTAATTCTAAAATATTCTCGTGAAAATCTTTCAAGCTAGGTCTATGTCCAACACTAATTAGAGAAAGTTCTCTTTCCTTAAGTAAACTATATAGTTTTTTTTCAGTATTAATATCTAAAGCACTTGTTGCTTCATCAAGTACTGCAAATCTTGGAGAATTTAGTAGAAGTCTTGCAAAAGCCAATCTTTGTTGCTCTCCTAATGAAAGAATTCGTGGCCAATCTTGTTTGATATCAAGATTAGGATACCGATCCACTAAAGTTTTTAAATTTACTTCATGAAGTACAGAAGTAAGATGTTCATCACTAAATTTCTTGACTTCTGTGGGATAACATAATTGTTCCCTTAAAGAACCAAGTAGCATATATGGTTTTTGAGGTATGAATAATAATTCCCCAATTTTTGGTTTTTTAATTACTCCCTGATCGGGTTCCCATAAACCACTAATCATTCTTAGCAAAGATGTTTTTCCGCACCCAGATGGTCCTACTACCAATAGTGATTGATTATTGTCGATGCTCAAATTTAAATTTTTAATTATTGTTTTATTTGATCCTGGTGGGCAAAGGTCAGCATTATTAATAAGAATTGAGGGGTAATCTGAAATAACGTTTTGATTGCTTGTTGGGTTGGTTTGACTAATGGATTCAACTTTTGATTGGAATCCTTCTAATCTGCCAATACCAGCAGTAAATTTTGCAAGTTCTTCGATTTGATTAACAATGAAAAATAACGAACCTTCAACCATTCCAAATGCAAAGCTTGCCTGAATAAAGCGTCCATAATCAATATCACCTTTAAAGTAAGGGATTGCCATTATTAAATATGGAAAGAAATTTCCAGCATAATTAATGGATCTTCTCATGACGTCAATTATTACTCTCCATATAATCAGTAAATTAAAGTTTCTCACCACTTCTCCCAAGCGTCTTTCAGTTTCACTTTGCTCAGGATTCTCCCCAGAGTAAAAGGCTATTGATTCAGCATTATCTCGAATATGTACTAAGCCATATCGAAAATCTGCTTCATATCTGAGTTGATCAAAGTCAATCTTTACAAGATTTTTTCCAGCAATTAAGAGGATAGAAGTTGCAAATGCGGCGTAACCAAATAAAGAAAAAGTAAGTGTTGTACTAATACTCCATAAAATAAGAATATTAAGTGAAAATGTTAGAAGGGCATCAAAAATACCTAATGTGAAAGAGAGACTTTGCCCGGTAAAAGCGCGGGTATCATCTGTGATTCTTTGATCGGGATTATCTACATCGGTTTGTTCTTCATCATTGGGATTTAACTGGTAATAAGCTTTATTAGTCATATAATCTTTGACCAGACTTTTTGAAAGCCATTCTCTCCAAATTATTCCTAACTTATATGTAAAAAATATTTGGGAAACCCGTATTGGTAGAGCCACAGCGAAACAACAAGCGTAAATCCCCAATATCCGATAAAATCCATCTTCTTGTTTTTCTACTAAAGCATTTGTTAAATCTCTTGCAATGAATCCAATACCTGCGTTTATTCCGTTTACGGCTAAAAGCATTAATACGATTATCGCAAGGAATAACCAATGCAACCATCTACGGTTTTTTAATTGACGTCTTAAGCTAAAAAAGCTTCCTGATCCAATTAGAAATAATGCAGAGAAAAGCAATCCCCAACTTCCAGACCAAATTGAATTGACAGTACTTACTACACCTCCGAAATACTTTTCAAGAAAAATTGGTTGAAAGCTTTCAAAAAAACTTATTATTCCTGTAAGACCAACAAGTACTACTCCACCAACACAAAATAAAAGAGAAATCAAAAGCCATATGAATTGGAATCCATTACATTGATCTATGGGAAGAAAAAACGGCTGAGATAGCCTCCTTAATTTTTGTAATTGATATAGTATTTTGGATTTATTATTAACTGATTTATTCATTACTCGACTAATGTTATGAAATAAATTATAACTTTTAGCAGTCTATTGACCAAAGCCAATAAATGAAAGTGCCCAGTCAGGTAAATGCAAGTAATTCAAGATTGTTGCATCAAATTCATGAACTTTTGGAAAAGATTTATCTAATGCCCACCATAGTAGAAAAGGTAAATTAAATAAAATTTGTAATTGCCATTTATAAGTTAAAACGTTCCAAATTTTTATTAACTTAGTTTTGAGTGAATCATCTAGCTCCTCCCAATTTTTTGAAATTAAATTGAATAGATTTCTAGATTCTGTATTTAAGGACTCTGGAGTATTCATTTTGTTTTTATTTATTTATAACCCATTAATATTTCTTTCGAGAGTTTTAACCTGGAGGCCAATTCATTTTTCTTCCAGATAAAAAATGAATATGTAAATGAAAAACTGTTTGTCCAGATTCTGCTCCAGTGTTAATTACTGTTCTCCAATTAGTTAAATTTTTTGATTTAGCTATTGTGCTACCAACAAAAAGTAAATGCCCTAATAAATTTGCATCTTGCTCAATACACTCTAATAAACTGATTATTGGCTTTTTAGGAATTACTAAAAAATGTACTGGAGCTTGGGCCTGGATATCATTAAACGCAATACAAAGCTTATCTTCATAAAGCTTATCGCATGGTATTTCTTCATTAATGATTTTTTGAAATATTGTTGTTTCAGTCATTAAATTAATTAATTGAGATAACGTCTTTTTCGTTAAACCCTTCTTTTAAAAGTTCTTTGTTTAAATCATCTTTTGATGTAACTCTATCTACAAATAATATTCCATTTAAGTGATCCATTTCGTGTTGAATGCACCTCGCAAGAAGTCCATCTGCTTTCATTTTACGTGGGCGTCCCATTTCATCTCTAAATTTTAATTTTATAGTGGATGGTCTTACTACATTCAAATAAACGCCAGGTATACTCAAGCAGCCTTCTTCATATGAATTAAGGGTTGTTCCAAAATCTGTAATTTCTGGATTGATTAATATTAAAGGTTCTGCTGCTGAATCTTCAAAATTTACGTCTATGACAAGAAGCTCTTTGTTGATTCCAATTTGAGGTGCAGCAAGTCCAATTCCTTTTGCTGCATACATGCTTTGAAGCATGTCTCTAGCAAGTTTTCTAATCGATTCGTCAACTTTAGTTATTCTTTTGGAATTTTGTCTTAATACATCATCACCAAGTTTATAAATGTCTAGAGATGGCTTACCTGTTTGTTCTTTTGCAATTATTTCTGCGTTTCCACTTGTTCTTGACTTTTTTGCAAGTTGTGAAAAATGGTTTGCCACGTTATAAAAAAAAGTTTTTACTTAAGAGTTTAGCTATAAAAATACTAGCACTTTAATTTGCATTCTTTATAGTTTTTTTAAATGAGTAATGATGATCAGTTAAAAGTTAGGCAAACTGTATCTAAAAAAAAATCTTTTAAGGAATTTACTATTGTTAGGGATATCATTTTTTGGATTGATCTTGTAGGTGAAGGTCAAAATGAAAATGCTATTTTTGCAAGACCATTTAATGAAAAAGAGGCTTTTCCTCAGAAATTAACTAGTAAAAAATTTAATATTAGAAATAACTTTCATGGATATGGTGGTAAATCTTATAAATGTATTTATTTAAAAAATAATTTTTATTTGATATGGATAGATCAGATTACCAAAGCAGTATGGTTTCAAATTTTTAAAGAGGTAGCATCAAATTATAGAAGTCAAAAAAGATATCTCGATTCAGATCAAGAACCGAGACAATTATCTAAATCAATTGATGGAAATTTCGATGCTTCATTTGTTATTTCTCAAAAAAATTTTTTGTATGGTATTTGTGAAATAAATAATAGAGATTACTTATTTTCATTAAACTTAAAAAAAACTAAACAAGATATTTACCGAATAAAAAAATTTCAAAATTTCGCTGGAGAATTATCTTCTAATACTTCTGTTAGCTTACTTTCTTGGGTCGAGTGGGATTCTCCATACATGCCTTGGGAGAAAAATGATATTTGTTTTGCTCAAATTGACTTAGATGGAGAGATAACAAAAATAAAAAAATTCTCAGATAAGCTGATTAATGCCAAAAAAAACGTTTCTTTTTTTCAACCTTATTGGATAAGTGAAACTCTTTTAGTATGTTCTGAAGATAGTTCTGGATGGTGGAACTTATTGTTTTTAGATGCTAGTAAAATTGAGAATATTTTTATTAAAAAAAGAGTAGAGAGAAATTTTGTTGAATATGGAGTACCTCAGTGGGTCTCAGGGATAACATTTTTTTCAGGGGATTTAAAAGATTTATTTTGTTTAGCAAAAAAAGAAAATAATTTAGTAGTTGAACAATATAAAGATCTTCAATTTGTTAGAGACTTTTCAACTCCTTTTACATCAATAAGTGATTTTAGTGTTTTTGAGAAGAAAGTAGTTTTGAAAGGTCATGGATCTGATTTTCTTGGAAATTTATTTGAAATTGATTGTCAAAAGGAAGTTTTATCAAATATTTTTGAGGAAATAAATGCTGAATATATAAGAGATTGTTCAAAACCTGAATCTTTTTGGTTTAAAGGTTTTGAAGATAAATCTACTCATTCTTTTTTATATAGGCCGCTTGTTGAAAAATTTAGAAAACCACCGCTTTTTGTAAGAGCTCATAGTGGACCAACTTCTTTTTTTGATGGATCATATAATTCTGAAGTTCAATATTGGACGTCGAAGGGTTTTTTTGTTGCTGAAGTCAATTATGGAGGTTCATCAGGATTTGGAAAAGCATATAGAGAGAGGTTGAATTATAAATGGGGTATTGTTGATTCTTATGATTGCAAAGCACTAGCTCTTGAATTGATTAAATCAAATCAAGTAGATAGTGAAAAAGTGGTAATTTTTGGGAATAGTGCTGGTGGGTTAACTGCCCTGAATTGTTTATTATATGGGTCTATTTTTACAGCAGCAATTTGTAAATATCCTGTAATTGATTTGAAGGATATGCATTACAACACTCATAGGTTTGAAAAAGATTATTTAAATTCTTTGGTAGGAAATTACACAAAGAATCATTATGACTACATAGATAGATCACCTATAAATCATATTAAAAAAATAAAAAAACCTATATTATTGTTTCATGGAAAAAAAGATATAGTTATTTCTTATAAACAAACTTTAAAAATTCAAGAAATTTTGATTCAGAATAATAAATATTCAGAAGTTGTTTTTTTTGATAATGAAGGGCATGGGTTTAGAAATATTGAAAATAAAGAAGTAGTAATGCAAAAATCTCAGGAATTTTTAAAAAATGCTTTGAATATTTAAGAATTGATTTTTAGAAAATCAATAGTATCTTTTAATTTTTCTATAAATATATCAATTTCTTCCTTATTGGTTGTGAAATTCATGCTGATTCTAGCTGTTGATTTAATGCCAATGTATCTGTGAAGAGGTTGACAGCAATGGTGACCACTTCTGATGCAAATTCCTTTTGAATCAAGAATTTCGGCAATATCATTTGAATGTATATTTTTAACATAAAAGGTGGCAAGTGATGCTCTTTCTGGATCTATCTCGGGTGATGGACCTATGATTTCAACATTTTCTATTGCACTTAATTTTTTAAATAAATATTTAGTAATGTTCTTTTCATATTCATGAATTTCATTCAATCCAATAGTGTTTATATAGTTAATTGCTTCTGCAAGACCTATTGCTTCTGCAATGGCTGGCGTTCCTGCTTCAAATTTATGTGGTAAATCTGCCCAAGTACTTGTCTCTTCAAAAACATCTTGAATCATTTCGCCACCTCCAAAGAAAGGAGGAATTTTTTCTAGGATTTCTTTCCTTGACCAGAGGAAACCAATACCTGTAGGACCGCAAAGTTTATGTCCTGATCCCGCTAAAAAATCTATATTGAGATCAATAACATCTAGTTTTTGATGGGCCAAACTTTGACATGCATCTATTAACACTAGAGAACCTTTTTGTTTAGCTAATTTCGTGATCTCTTTGATGGGATTACAGCAACCTAGAGTGTTACTAACATGTACTAGGCTAACGAGCTTAGTTTTAGATGATAATTTTGATTTAAAATCGTCTATATCTAATTTCCCATTGTTATCTATACCTATAAATTTTAATTTGCAATTATTTTTTGCTGCAACCATTTGCCATGGAACAATATTGCTATGATGTTCCATTATTGATAAGAGAATTTCATCGTTCTCTTTTAATGAAGATTCGCCCCATGATCTGGCAGCTAAATTGATAGCCTCAGTAGCATTTCTTGTAAAAATAATTTCTTTTGTTGAATTCGCTTTTATAAATTTGCTAATTAAATATCTTGCATTTTCAAATTCTTCTGTCGCTTTAGCACTTAATTGATGTGCGCCTCTATGTACATTAGCATTAAAGTTTCTATAATATTCATTAATTTTTTCTAAGACTTGTATTGGTTTTTGAGTGGTTGCAGCATGGTCTAAATAAATAATTTGCTCACTACTTTTTAAGTTCTTATTTAAAAGAGGAAAGTCTTTCTTTGTTATTTCAGGAAAATTTTGAATCGTTTCCATTAATTTTGATTTAAAAGTTTATCAAGCAAATCCCATCTATCTTTTGAAACGGGAATAAATGAAATTATTTCTTGAAAGTAAGAACTTAATTGTAGTTTACTTGCTTCTGTTAATGTGATCCCTCTTGTTCGCATATAAAAAAGTTCTTCTTCATTTAGTTGAGAAATTGTAGCTCCATGTTTACATTTGACATCATCAGCAATTATTTCTAATTGAGGTTTGGTATCTATTTGAGCGAGATTTGATAAAAGTAAATTTCTGCTTAATTGAGAAGCATCAGTTTTCTGGGCAATTTTCGGAACTATTATTGAACCTTCAAATATTGCATGTGATTTATCGTCAGCGAGTGATTTATTTATTTGATCTAGAAATCCATTTGGCCCATCAAAGTCTATTTTTGTATAAGTAGAAATTTGTTCATCTTTTTTTGTTATTTGCATCCCTTTGATATTTGTTTTAGCGTTTCCTTCAGATTGTTTAATACGAATTTCAAATCTTGCATAATTAAATTTAAAATGTAGAGATCCTAAATTGTATTCGCTATTTTTTTGTTGAATTACATTGAGAGAATTTAATAGATTTGATTTGTTTACACCGTAAGAAACAACACCATGGTTTAGGGAACTATTTTCTTCTAAACAAAAGAACGTTGATTGAGATAATGAAGAGTTGTCTTCACCAAGATTTACTTGTAATAATTCAACATTACAATTCTTTTCTAAAAATATTAGAAGGGTTTTTGCGTTTAAAGAATTACTTGATGCATGACTAAAGATTTCAATAGGAGGAATTTTTGATCCATTTATTTTTAATCCCAAAATATTATGTTTACAACTTAAAGATAGATTTAGTAGGTCACTCCAATTTTCGTTTTGATTAAAAAAAGGTATCTGTTCCATGAAATATTTTTGTAATTCATCCTCATTTAATTGCTGTATTGAATAATTTTTCTCTATTAGTTTGATTTGGCAATTCTCACCAATTATTAATCTAATAGTACTTTGAGAATTTTTCGGATATGGTATATCAAATTTTGAATTTTTTTCATTAACTGAGTAATCTAAAAAGTTTGATAATTTTGATTTATTTGAAAGTCTCCATTGTTCACTTCTAGGATTGGGAAGGGGACTTGATTGTAATTTATTTAGACAGATTTTTTGTATTTCTGTTTGATTAGCAATCGATTTATTGGTTTTTATTCTTTCAATTATTTTCATTTATTTATGTCTCTTTTATAAAGTGATCAGTCCATTCATACCCTTTCTTTTCAAGCTCTAGAGCAAGATCGCTCTCGCCAGTTTTTATGATTTGTCCGTCTGACATAACATGGACATAATTTGGTTTAATTTCATCTAATAATCTTTGATAGTGGGTAATGAGTATAATTCCAGTTTGTGCATTAGATATTCTTTTAATGCCTGATGCCACTATTCTTAGAGCATCGATATCTAAACCAGAATCGGTCTCATCTAATATTGCTATCTTGGGCTCAAGTAAAGCCATTTGCAGAATCTCATTTCTTTTTTTTTCACCTCCGGAAAAGCCTTGATTTACACTCCTTGAAAGGAATGCCTGATCCATTTTCACAATTTCTAACTTTTCTTTAACTAATTCTTCAAAATCAAAAGTATCTAATTCTTCTTTGTTGAGGAATTTCCTTCTAGCATTAGTTGAAACTCTAAGAAATTCAAGATTACTAACACCTGGAATCTCAATTGGATATTGAAAACCAAGAAAAATTCCTGATTGAGATCTCTCTTCAGGTTCTAGAGAGTTGATGTTTTCACCTAAAAATTTTATGTCGCCATTCGTAATATTATACGAGGGATGTCCTGCAATGATTTTTGAAAGAGTACTTTTGCCACATCCATTTCTTCCCATAATGGCATGGATTTCTCCAGGATAGACAGTAAGTGAAACCCCTTTTAAAATTGGAAGATTATCAGTAGATGCAGAGAGATTTTTAATTTCTAAAATTGGATCTGATTCTTTCATTTTACTTTGCATTTCAGTTTAGAAATTAATTAACCTACTGATCCCTCTAGTTTAAGTGCCAGTAGTTTATCTGCTTCAGCAGCA
>JAOIOX010000022.1 GCA_028140765.1 Prochlorococcus sp. AH-736-N03
TAGTAAAAAGATATTTTTAGATGTTGTTGTTTTAAATGCAGGATTGCAATATACAGGCTCTTTTTACCCTAAAGTATCAAAACAAGGCATAGAACTAACTTTTGCTGTAAATCATCTTGCACATTTTTACTTGGTTAATGTCCTAAAAGATTTAATTAGAGATAAAGAAGAATCTAGAATCATTATTACATCATCAGATGTTCACGACCCCAAAAGTTCAGGTGGCAATATAGGAAAGAAAGCGGGACTCAATAACCTAGTTGATTTTAGAAAAAAAGTAACTGGTCAATTTTTAAATTTTAATGCTGATGAAGCTTATAAAAATAGTAAGTTATGTAATATTTTGTTTGCTAAAGAACTTGAAAAAAAATTAAAAATGTCCTCTAGTAAAATTTCTGTAATAACTTGGGCTCCTGGTCTCGTAATACCAAATGATGATTCGGGTTTTTTTAGATACAGTAAACGTTTTAATCTCTTTGGATATTTAATTTTTTCTAAAGCTGCAAAAAATATTTTAGGAATTTCTGAAAGTATAGAAAATGCTGGTAGGATACTTTCTGAAATTGTTTTTGATTCAAATTTAAATAATATTGGTTACGTTCATTTAAGTAATAAACTTATATCTTTTAAAAAACATAAATTAGTTGAAAGTAAGGTTAGTGATGAGGCAAATAATTCTGAGTTGGCTTCAAAACTCTGGATTTTAAGTGAAGAGATTTGCAGATCATTTGGATTTGTTACTTTCTATATTTAAGGTTTGTGTTGGGAATGCAAACTCTATATTATTAAGCGCAAATTCCTCAATAATTTTTAAATTTATAGATTGTTGAGCTTCCATTGCAGCAAGATAATTATTAGTTGGTATGTAATAAACAAGTTCGAAATTAAGACTGAAGTCACCAAAATCTGTGAAATGACACCTATCAAAAGAAGCATCTTTTGTCTCTTCAACTATTTTTTTTATTATTATTGGAATCAATTTCATAAGTTTTGGAGAGGTTTCATAAACAACTCCTAATTTATGCACTAACCTTCTTTTTTCCATTTGTGCGTAATTTGAAATTATTCCATTTGTAAGGGCGCTGTTGCTCATTACTATAACTTCTCCATTGATACTTCTTATTCTTGAGGATCTTACTCCGACCCTCTCAACCATTCCAAGGACGCCATCAGATTTTATAAACTCTCCTTTTTGAAAAGGTTTATCAAGCAAAATCGTAATGTATTCAAAAAACTCCTGAACTGGATCTTTCAAAGCTAATCCTGCTCCAATACCCCCTGCACTAAGAAGAGCCCAAATAGCAGTCATTTGAACACCTATATTTTGTAAGAAAAAAATTGAACCAATAGTCCATGTTAAAGCTTTTATTAAAGGAGTAAGTGAAGATATCATTGAACTGATTGAGGAATCATTAATTTTCGATGTCGATTCTGTTAAAGATCTTATTAAAACTTTGTTGAGAGATTTTATAATTATTATCAATATAAATAATTTCAGAATATTTAATAATACAGAGATAAAAGTTATTTCATCAGCAAAAAAATAGTCAATTGAAAAATAAAATGAGAGGAGAAAACCTATTGGTTTAATAATTCCAGAGATGACCTCAAAAATAAAATCATCAAAATTTGTTTTTGTACGTTTGGAGATCTTTTTGAAGAATATTTTTGAAAGTTTAGAAATTATTATCGACAATAAAATTCCAATAAAAAAAATAGATATTGCCAGTAGGAAGTTTTCAGTAACTAATTTCATATTCAAATAAACCCTAAAAATTTATCTACAATGAAATTTTAAATTATCTCTAAACAACAAACCAGCCTTTATTTTTCTTTAACTCATTATTATATTTCTAATTTCTTTAAATTCTTTTCTATCCGCAGTTTTGCATAATTCAAAAATTATTGATTCAGTTGTTGTTAAGATCGCTCCACTTTGATGCATTCTTTGTAATGCTATTTCATGATCTACTCTATTTCGACTTCCCATGGCATCTGTTATGAGAACAACTTCAAATCCTTTTTGTAAACAATCTAAGGCAGTTTGTTGAATACAAATATGCGTTTCAATCCCACAAACTATCAAATTACTAATTTTCTTATTTTTAAGTTCATTTAAAAAATATTGTATGTTAGCTAAGCTAAACACCATCTTTTCAATTTTTTTAAATCGAGCTTTGGGTAATAATTCAGGTATCGTTTCTCCCAATTTGAGTGGGTTCTGTTCAGATATAAATATGTTTTCTTCTAAAATTTGGTAAGCATTTGTTAGCTTTTTAATGTTTTTGATTATTGAATCCTTATTAAAAATTGGTCTTATTATTTTTTCCTGAATATCAATAATTATTAAGGCGTTTACTTTCGATGATAATTTATCAGAAGAGATTTCTTGATCATTCATCATTTATAAATAAAGATACATTTAACATAATATTTTGAAGAACTTTAGTAAACATTTTAAATCAATAAGTTGTTTAACTCTCATCTAGAGTTATTATTGAGAATAGCCATGGGTTAATTTTGTCATTATCCTCTCAATACAAAGTCATCACATCTCCTCTTGGTGATGGATTACATAAAGATGGGAAGAGGTTAACTCCTCAGAGGCTAAAAGTTCTTAATTTATTTGAAAATATTGGCTCTGGAAAGCATCTTAGTGCTGAAGAGGTTCATGAAAAGTTAGTTAAAACAAGCTCCAAAGTTTCATTAGCAACAATTTATAGAACTTTAAGACTTTTAGTACAAATGGGTTTGCTTCATGAATTAGAACTCAGTGAGGGTGGACACAGATATGAATTGCTTAGTAACGACACACCGGACCATCATCATTTGATTTGTATTAGGTGTGGAAGAACAGAAGAATTCGAAAATGAAGAAGTTTTAGAAGCAGGAAAAGTCGCAGCAAAAGTTAATGGTTTTAAACTAATTGAATCCTCTTTAAATGTAAGAGCTATTTGTCCTAATTGCATTTAGTAGGTTTTAACTTAAAGTCCCTCCACAACTTGATCCTGCACCTGCAGTGCAAGCAAAACAATGTTCTTTTACAGCTACCCCGTAGTCAAAGGTAATTGATTCATCCAATAGATCAAAAAGTGTCTTTGGTCCTTTATCCTCTCGGAAATTTATTTGTTGGTTAAAGTCACAATCATAAATTTCTCCTAACCAATTAACGCTAATTGTCTTTTTACACATAAGATTTTCTAAATTCTTTTCATTAAAGTTTTCCTTTAGTAATTTGTAATAAGTCTCTAGTTTCCCTTCTCTTCTTAGAGATTCTTCATATCTATTTATCGGCATATTAGTTATTGTGTATAAATTATTAAAAACGATATTGTATTTTTCGAATAGTATTTTTTTATAATCCTTCTCTAATATTCCCTGAGAAGGAGGAAGAATTGGGCTTACAGGATTGTAAACAAGGTTTAATTGTAATACATTTTCTTTTTTTCCATAGCCTAAATCATTAAGAATTTTTATGGCATTAATACTTTTTTCAAAAACCCCAAAACCCCTTTGAAAATCAACATTATTTTTTTCATAACATGGTAGGGAAGCAGTAACTATCACTTTATGCTTTGCAAGAAATTGAGGAAGATCTTCATAACCTTCTTCAAAAAAAATCGTCAAATTGCACCTGTCAATAATATCAATTTGTTTTGTGCTCAAACTGGTTATTAGGTTTTTAAACTCTGGGTGAAGTTCTGGCGCACCACCTGTAATATCTAAAGTCTTAATTTTGTATTTTTCAATTATCTTTGGAATAAGAGATATCATTTCATTGGACATCTTTTCAGTCCTTAGGGGACTCGAATTGACATGACAATGATTGCAAGCCTGATTGCATTTATAACCTATGTTAATTTGCAATGTTTCTATAGGTTCTTTATATACTGGGGGGAATTTTTCTTTCATAAATCTATTATTTTTAAATTGTCATTCGAAAAATTAAAAGTCAACTATTTTTTATAAAGTTTGATCTCTTACTAGCAAGTTCAATAAACCAACTTATGTATTCTTTGGGACCATTCTTAAAAACTATGTCAAATTTTAAATTGTCATGAACATCACTGATCCCTATTAAACCAGTTTTTTTTGTAGATGGTCTTTCAACTTCACCGGAACTACTATCTACAAAAATTATTTTATTCTTAATCCCATATTCATTACCTAATAATTGTATTAATTCTAGAAAAGACCTGTCACTTCCTCCTCTTGAATAACTTTTTTCATCATTATTTTTTTTTGATGTGACTGTGTCACCAACTCCTACAATCAAAGGCATATCTTCTTTTTGTATAGTTCTTTTGCATAAATCAATTTTTTCCGTAACAGAATTTGGAGAGTTTCTAAAATTAAAATTTCTTCCAAAAGGAGCTTTACCAGTTTTATCCGCAATAAATTTATTTAAAAGAAATAAAACTCCAGAATCTTTAACTGCTCCTTTAATAAGTAATTGTATGTCCGTTGATCCAATATCATCTTGAGAAGAAAGTTTAATTGTCTCTCTACCATTTTTATTACCTAAATTTGGTGAAATATGAAGGAAAAATGAGTTTTTGAGGCCTTCGGATTCAGCTTTTAAAATGATTTCATTCATCATTTTTTCAAAACTAATTTGAATAAGCTTTCTTTTATCAGAATCTTCATGAACTAAATCAAATAAACTATTGAAATTAATCGTTGGCGAGAAGCGTGTTTCACAAATTGATTTTACCCCGTGAAAATTGATATCTTCTTGGCTAAGTTCAGGAAAAATATTCTTAACTATGAAATTAAATTTTGGTCTTATTAAACTAGGTACTTTTGATAAAAAATTTAGTTCTTTTTCTGAGACTCCTTCAAAACTTATTTCACCATTGTTTTCTTGATACTCTACTCCACAGGCAGCTAAACCTCTTAAATATAGTTTTTTGTTTTTAGGCTCAGTAGTACTTCTTAAACTCCTCTCTATTATTCTATTAACTCCTCTTGGACCTTCATGTTCTCCGCAAGTTAATACAAAGAATTCCTCGGCAAATTCTTTTACTGCATAGATATATTTTGATTCTAATTCTCTAGTCATTGGATCTTTAACTAAAGGGATACAAACTCCGTCAATGTCTTGAATAAATAAGATATTTTTAGAAGAAACTAATTGTTTTTGTTCATTTAAATTACTTGCCATATATTCCATATTTATAATTATTTTTCTTTTAATTGCCACTTTCTCAGAAATTATAAATTAAAAAACTCAATATTTTCAATAAATAATTTGCTATGGTCAAAAATTGCTTTAATGTAGAAAAATGTTGGTATGGGTAAGAAATTAAAAAAATTATCAAGAGTTTCTAAAAATGAAGAATAATTTCGTAGAAAACATCAAAGATGAAAAATATTTTTATTCGTTGATTGAAGATATAGAGAATAGCAAAGTTGGATTTTACAGTGTTGGTTTATATCCTGCATCACTAGCATATAACTGTGCTATGCATGGAAAATCAAATAATATTCTCTTGGCTCCTAGGGAAGATAGAGATTTGTTAGGTGCTTTCTCAAATGATGTTATTTCTGATATGGATAATGAGATTATTGAAAAGATTAAGAGAATGGGAAATTATTCTTCAGAGGGAAAAATAAAGTCTTTTGATCTAAAAGATCTTCTCTTGAAATGTGAGATGGTTATTCTTGCTTCAAATAGTAATCACATACAAGATGATGTTAAAAATGCTTTAGAACTCAGAAAAAATTTAAAAAGAGAAAATGTGGTTCTTGGCTGTCTAGTCGGTTCTTTTTGTATTGATAATAAAAACAAAAACCCTTTTATTCTTTGTAATAAATATCCAAATTTAGCTTTTTTTACAGGATTTCATCGTCACGGAGCTTTACGAAATCCTAATGATAGTTTTACTGCAAATTTCTGCCATCCTGATGCGCTAACAGCATTAATAGGAGCACGCATTTTGAATCAATTATCACCGAAAATTCAAGTTTCTCCTGGAGTTCACAATATTGAATGTCAATATATAAAATCAATAAAAAATATCTCATCAATATTTGCTGGTTTTGTAAATAACTTTCATTCCGATAAGCCAGGAATGCTGCCTACCATTAATACGATTTTGTTAACTCAATGTTTAGATCAGGCCGCATCAGTATCAATAAAAGTTAGGAAAGAAAATAAATTAGAGAATAAATATCTTTCATTAAAAGAACTTGGTTATGGTGAAGAAATAATTAGTGCAAGGGAAAAAATTAATGATAAATTTTGTGAAAAAGGAGATTATACTTTTTCTCAATTAAATGCTGTTAAGGCTGATGTCTTAGGGAGTATGACTCTACCAACTGAAGGAAAACCAACACGGAATTTTCAAGCAGGACAAGTTCTATCAGATATGCTTTTGCAACTTAAAAGATGTCCAAAAGATGTCTCAGAATTTGTAAATTGGTGTAATAAATACTCTCTCAGTCAAGGAGGTTTAGAAGGTCTAAAATCTTTAAAATTTTGGCCAGACATTAATAAAGAATTCAAAATTAAAAATAACAATTGTTCCATGATTAATCTGATTTATTTATGCTTTAATGCTAATTCAGAAGAAAAAAAAGAAATTTATAAGGTTTTAATTAGTTCAGAAGAAATCACTAATTTTTGCCAGGAATCTGTGAAATCTGAATTATCTTTCGAACTAAATGAAAAATTAAAAGGAGATTATCTTTTTGATGATATTGAAAACTTTTATAAGAAATTATTTGTTGACAAAGAGCAAAACGCCCTTAAAACAAATAAATATAGTAATCAAATTTCTAAAAAAAATTCTAGTTATATCAATGTATTGAAAATTATTAATAAATATTTTAATAATTGATTATTTTTCTAATTTGCTAGAAAGCAAAGTTCTTAATTTATTTACTAATCTTGATTGCAGGGTTAGAATTATTAAGGTTTAGAAGGTTTTTTTTGAAAAAGGAATTAACTCATCGTTCTCATGAACTTAAAGCTCTTGGTTGGAATCAAGAAGACTTAACAAGATACGAAGATTTATGGGACTACAGTCAAAGATGGGGATTAATAAATTTAGAAAGAGAAGACAGACAGTTTTTAAAGAAGGCAGAAAAGTTACTACCAAAGATCCAAAATAAAAAGATATCCGTTAAAAAAACTATTGAAGAAAAATCTTACTATCTATGGTTAAATTTTTACCTCGATGAAATTAATATTTTTAGTAATTCTAATCTTCCAAAAAATAAATATGGTGTTTGGACACTCTTAATTGAAGAGGAAATAAAACTTCTTAAGGAATTACAACCAGTTATGGGTCTTCCAGATACTTTAAAAGCTAAGAATCTATTCCAAAATAGAAAAGAGCTTATAAATAAAGCTTTTAGCGAATTTGATGCTAAAAGTAATGACAAGGTTTTCAACTTTGATGAAGTTTTAAACAACTCTAAAAAAGATATTGGTAAGAATTGGAAATCAATTACTGAAAAAGATCCTGAGGCTAATAAAACTTTTCCAATTATTGAAGCTACAAATATTGAGAAGCTCAGATCTGTAATAAAAGAGGATTTAAGTTTATATATGAAAGATAATTACCCCTCATTAAAAAAGGATTTATAAATATTTATCTTTTTTTTGTTTTTTTTTTGGGCTTTTCTAAGTTAAATAGATAATAGGATTATTTAAAAATTTTGAGCAACCAAAAGTTCGAGACACTTCAGTTACATGCAGGCCAAGTTCCTGATCCAACTACAAATTCTAGAGCAGTACCCATCTATCAAACTAGTTCCTATGTCTTTGATAATGCAGAGCATGGGGCGAATCTTTTTGGATTAAAAGAATTTGGAAATATTTATACTCGACTTATGAATCCCACCACAGATGTCTTCGAAAAAAGGATGGCAGCTTTGGAGGGAGGTATGGCAGCACTTGCAACATCCTCAGGTCAAGCTGCTCAATTCTTGGCAATAGTGAACTGTATGACTGCAGGGGATAATTTTGTCTCTACTTCTTTTCTATATGGTGGTACCTACAATCAATTTAAAGTACAATTTCCAAGACTAGGAATAGAAGTTAAATTTGCAGATGGCGATAGTATCGATAGTTTTAGAAATAAAATTGATGATAAAACCAAAGCAATATATGTTGAATCAATGGGAAATCCTCGATTCAACATCCCAGATTTTGAGGGACTATCTGCTTTGGCGAAGGAAAATGGAATTCCCTTAATAGTGGATAATACCCTTGGTGCTGGTGGTGCTTTAATAAGACCAATTGATTTTGGAGCCGATGTTGTTGTGGAAAGTGCAACAAAATGGATCGGTGGACATGGAACAAGTATCGGAGGGGTTATTGTTGATGCCGGAACCTTTGATTGGGGAAATGGTAAATTTCCACTAATGAGTGAGCCAAGCGCTGCTTATCATGGGCTCGTTCATTGGGATGTTTTTGGTTTCGGTAGTGATATCTGCAAATCTTTGGGAGTACCTGATAATAGAAATATAGCTTTTGCTTTGAGAGCAAGACTTGAATGCCTCAGAGATTGGGGATCAGCTCAAAGTCCTTTTAATTCTTTCTTGCTATTGCAGGGTTTAGAAACTCTCAGTTTAAGAATAGAAAGACAAACTTCTAATGCTCTTGAATTAGCAAAATGGCTAGATTCTAATTCTAATGTAAGTAGTGTTAATTATCCTGGCCTAGAATCTGATCCATATTACTCTAGTGCTAAAAAATATACTACTGGAAGGGGAATGGGTTGCATGCTTATGTTCTCTCTCAATGGGGGTTATGAAAATGCAGTAAAGTTTATTGATTCCTTAAAATTAGCGAGCCACCTTGCTAACGTAGGCGATTCAAAAACATTAGTAATCCATCCTGCTTCAACAACTCATCAGCAATTATCTGAAGAAGAACAACTATCTGCAGGTGTTACTCCCACTATGGTAAGAGTTTCTGTAGGAATTGAGCATATTGATGATATAAAAGCAGATTTCGAACAAGCACTTTCACAAATCACATAGGAAAGGAGATTTATTGGCTTTAATAATTCCCAGTAACTATCACAAGATTAGTGATGTTGAGAAAAATCATATATCTTGGATCGAACCAGAATTGGCAAAAAGACAGGATATACGTCCTCTTAGGATTGGTATTTTAAATATCATGCCTCTAGGCAAGCAGTATGAATTCAACTTGCTACATCCACTTGGTTTATCTCCCCTTCAAATTGAGCCAGTTTGGATAAAGCTTAAAACTCATTCTTATAAAACATGGGATCTTAATCATCTGAATAATCTATACATTACTTGGGAAGAAGCAAATAATCCAGAACCGTTAGATGGAATCATTATTACTGGAGCCCCTATTGAACACCTAGCCTTTGAGGAGGTTAAGTATTGGGACGAATTTGTAAAAATTGTAAATGAAGCCAGAAATTCTTGTGCGAGTACTCTTGGATTATGTTGGGCTGGCTTTGCGCTGGCTTATTTGGCAGGGGTCGATAAGATAGTTTTTGATAGGAAATTATTTGGGGTATTCCCTTTAAAAAGTCTTGTTCCTGGACACCCTTTGATGGGTACACAAGATGATGAATTTATTTGTCCTCAAAGTAGATTTGCTGGATTACCAGATTTGGAAATGGAGAAAGCCCAAAAAGAAGGGAAATTGAATTTGTTGGCTTATGGAAAAAACGTTGGATATACAATATTTGAATCTAATGATCAAAAACAACTTATGCATTTAGGTCATCCTGAATATACGGTGCATAGAATTATTAGTGAAATTGAAAGAGACAAAGAAAAGGGAGATGTTCCTCCTCCTGAAAATTTTGATCCAAATAGTTCAAAAACCGCTTGGAGGTCTCATAGGAATTTGCTTTTTCAACAATGGCTTTGGTTCTGTTATCAAAAAGTTAGTCTTAATTAATTTTTTTAATGAGCGCTTTCCATACCACCTAGTCTCTCAAATAAGTTAAGACTTTCTTTATTTAATCCTACAATTTCAACTTTAGAACCACCATTCTGGAACTTTCTAATAATTTGCTCAAGAGCAACAACTCCACTTTGATCCCAAATATGAGCTAAAGACATATCGATCACAATATTTTGTGGATGTTCATGAATATCAAATCCTTGTAAGAAATAAATCTTACTTACAAAAAATAACTGCCCTTTTACTTTGTAGGTAGTCAAATTATTTTCTTTAGCTCTTGAGACAGTTATAACTTTTGCGACTTTCCTACTGAAAAGTATTGCAGCTAATGCAACTCCAGCAATAACACCAAGTGCAAGATTATGAGGTTTTGTCAGCATTGTAACCGCAAAAGTCATAAGCATTACTGCAGTATCACTTTTAGGTATCTTTCTAATATTTTTTAATCCATTTATATCTGCTGTACTTATCGCGATCGTTATCATTATTGCTACTAAAGCAGCCATTGGGATTGCTCCGATCCAAGACTTCAAGAGGATAATCATAATTAGTAGAGATATACCTGAGGAGAGAGTTGATAATCTAGATTTACCACCATTTTCAGTATTCATAACAGATTGCCCAACTAAGGCACATCCTGCCATTCCACCAAATAAGGATGCCACAATATTTGCTATTCCCTGTCCTCTTGCTTCTTTATTTTTATTAGAGCTTGTATCAGTTACATCGTCTAAAATGTCTTGAGTTAAAAAGGTTTCCATTAAACCCACGAGAGATATTGCAAGTGAAGTCGGTAAAATAATTCCTAATGTTTCAAGACTGAAAGGTACTTTTCCATTTTCTATTGATCCAAAAGGAAGAGAAATACTTGGTAATCCATCAGGTAATTTACCCAAATCGCTAACTGTTGGGACATCTAGATTCAAGAATATGCTTATGAGAGTAATTACTACTATCGCTATAAGTTGAGATGGGACTACTTTTGTGATTTTTGGAAGCCCGTAGATAATTATTAATCCTAGGATTACAAGAATCCAAACTACAGGGATCTGAGAGTTAACTGGATACTGACTCAAAGTTTGTTCAATTAATCCTTTTGATTCTTTAATACCTATGCCTAACTGAGGTAGTTGTGCCTGAAATATTAAAAGCGCCAGTGCATTTACAAATCCACTTAATACTCCCGTTGGTACGAATCGCATTTGGTAGGCAAGTCTTAAATATCCCCAAAGAATTTGAAAAATTCCAGTTAATATTCCAGCTGCAATAAGATATGGGACTCCTAATCCAGGAGCTTGTGTTTCTCCATAAGCAACAAGTCCAGTCATCAAAAGAGCTGTTGAACCTGTAGCTGAAGTGATCATCCCCCTTCTTCCTCCAACAATCGCAATTGTTATTGATAAGCAAAATGCACCAAAAAGGCCAACTTTAGGATCTACACCAGCTATACCTGAAAAAGCAATTGCTTCTGGGATCATTGCAAAAGCAACAACTAAGCCTGAGAGAATATTTGACTTTGGATCATCTAACCAATTTTTAGATAAATATCTTGAGAAATTTGACATTTTAAGTTTCTTTATAATTAAGAAGTTACCTCATAAAGGAGGCAAAATACCTTGTGGGTCAAAAATATTCTTTAAAGTTTTTAATTCATCCATTCTATCTCCAAAGGCTAATGTAATTTCTTCATCATGAGAATTCAAATGATTATGCAATTGGGCTAAGTGAATATTTGGAAAAAACTTTTTTAGCTTGTTCCACGATTTATAAATCCATTCCAAAGCGACTTCTTTTTCTTGAAGATCATTTTTTTTCCATGATGCATATATCCATGGTTTCCAAGTGCTTTTTCTATGAACAAAAAAGCTTGAGCCATGATTTAACTTTTTAGTTTTGCAACCTAATTGCTGAGAAGCAATGTAACAGGAATTATTAGGTTTATTATCCATTATTTCATCCAAACATTTTATGAAAATTGGAATATCATTTTTTAAATCTTTTCCAAGAAGACTAATTACCTCAGAATGGTTATTTGCATTAAGCTCATATAAATTCAATTCCTTAGGGAAGAAATTTATTTTGTTAAAGTTTTCATAAAATTGTTTTTCTAGATTAGGGAATTTGTCTAAAAGCATTAGGCATTCTTCTGTTCTTTTATCCTCTAAATTATTTTTGAGTTCAGCAAAAATATATATGTATATTTTTTGGGCATAAATCCATTGAAGACTAATATTTTCTGGAAATTCCTCTGATAATTTTATTATTTCTGTAAGTTCATTTAGATTTACAAATCCTTCAATAATCTTAATTGGATTAGATTGGATAGTTTTAAGTTCTATTTGGGTAATAATTGAGAAAAACGGTGCTGCGCCTTTAATTGCTTCCCAAATCAATTGTTCTTCTGGATTTAGTTGATTTTTTTTTAAAGAGATAAATGTGCCATTACCCAAGAAACCTTTTATTGATTCAATATTATCAATGGCTAATCCGTAGGCTCTACTGAGTGGGCTTACTCCACCAGTAAGTATATAGCCTGCCCCAGGAAGTTTAGAAAGTCCGATTGGAAAACTACGATTATGTTTCTGTAAATAATTTACTAGATCTCCCATTATTACTCCCCCTCCAATTGTTACTAAATTGGTTTTTCTATCTAGGTGAATTTTGCTGTGATTTTTTCTTAGATCAAGAGTTGTAAAACCATTTTTTGCACAACTTGAGGTTGTACCTCCACTACATACGCATAGGTGCTCGAATTTTTCCTTAGAATAGTTATCCTCACAAAATAAGGAATCATTCACGTCGTAAATTAATTTTTTTAATTTTGCATCCCTTGAATTAATATTTGGAACTTCAAGCAAGTTATTATTATTTTTCACTACGTGATATTGTTCTTTACTATTATGGTATAAGTATTAATTTGAAATTGGATAATTTAGATTCGAAGTTAAATAATCAAGTCGCGATACTTATCTGTGGACACGGGAGTAGAAATAAACTAGCCATTACTGAATTCCAAGAATTAACTAAGTTCATTCAAAAAAGATATCCAAAATTTTTAGTTGAATATGGTTTCTTGGAATTCGCTAAACCTTCGATTGTTGATGCTTTAGACAAGTTAAAAGATCTTTCTATAAAAAAAATAATTGCAATTCCCGCAATGCTTTTCGCTGCGGGCCATGTAAAAAATGATATACCTAGCTTGCTTATGAATTATTCAAGTAAAACAGGTATTGAAATAATTTATGGAAGAGAATTAGGCATTAATAATTTAATGATTAGTGCAGCTTGTGAAAGAGTAAAAGATGTCTTTAAGCAAAATAATACTCTCAAACCTGAAGAATCATTATTAGTTGTTGTTGGCAGAGGCTCTTCTGACCCAGATGCAAATTCAAATGTTTCAAAAATAACGAGAATGATCGTTGAGGGTATTGGTTTAGGGTGGGGGGAAACAGTCTTTTCTGGAGTGACCTTCCCTCTCGTTGAACCTGGCTTGAAAAATGTTGTGAGACTTGGTTATAAAAATATAATTATTTTCCCTTACTTCCTTTTCTCAGGTGTCCTTGTCACCAGAATAAAAAGGCAAAGTGATTTAGTTGCGATTAATAATCCAAGTATTTCATTTATACATGCAAAATATCTTTCGTCACAGTCTTATGTGGTCGATACTTTTGTAGAAAGGATTGAAGAGATTCTTAATAACGAGGGTAAGAATTTCATGAATTGCTCAACTTGTAAATATAGATCTAATTTATTTGGCTTTGAAAAAGAAGTTGGAATGGCACAAGAAAGTCATCATGACCATGTTGAGGGCTTGGGGATCAGCTGTGATTTATGTGATCCTGAATGTAATGGTGCTTGTGAAATACAAAATCCAACTCATAACAAAGAAAAATCAAACTTAGGAGGAGGTCGTTACTTAGAACATGAACATGTTGAGGCTCATCAACATGAACATAATCACCATCACCATCACCATAGTATTTATCCAAATTCAGAACATCCTTTAGGACCTGTCACGCTTCGCTTGCCTAATAAAGACTAAATCTTAAGAAAATTAGTTGAAAATTAATTAATCACCTGTCTCTTTCTCGACTTAGTCTTATTAGACTCGTTATATATAAGTATTCTTAATGTAAGATCTTGAACGTATTTTGTACTAGATTTTCCACAATTTAAAGGTCGTTTTCCACGTCCAAATCCACATTGGATTAGAAATGCCAGTATTTTTCAAAAAAAACAGGACATCAACATTATTGTTGACTTTTCTTTAAGATTTATTCAATTTCCTTTTTTAAAAAGTAGGTTTTTAAAAAACTAACTTATAACATGAGTCTCATTTGATAAAGTGAAAAGTCCACATGTAGATTTTTTTTGATTTTTTTAGAAAAAAATATCATTATGGTTATGGAGAAAATATAAATCTATGGATCAAATCAGCCAATCAAATTTAACTGATAAAAAACTTGTCGAGTGCTCTTCAAACAAAGTTTCTTTAGAAACAGAGCTTTCTGAAACTCTTTATAACACTATGAAAGATTTCGTATTAAGTAACCCAACTTGGGATCAATATAAGCTTATAAATTCAGCATTAGCTACCTTTCTTGTTCAAAACGGATGTACGGATAATTCTGTTTCAGAAATTTACTTAAATCAATTATTTACACCTTCTAAGTCTTTTTAATATTTAAACAGGCTCTTCTACTCAAGGCCATCATTGTAAGCGTAGGGCTTTGCCAAGATGACGTGGGCCAGCACGCTCCATCTAGTACAAGAACATTTTTGCATCTCCATAATCTATTGAATTTATCAACTACGCTTTCTTCTTGATTTATCCCCATTGGTGCTCCCCCTACTTCATGAATGTAATATCCAGGAGGAGGAGGACTATCTGAAAGTGCGATCAAGTTTTTTGTAAATAGACTTCCTAATGGGATATTCATTAGTTCATTAATATTTTTTATTTCTCCATTTGCAGCTGTGATTGATTTACGTATTGTTTTTTCCATATGTTTAGCCATTTTTAACTCATTTTCGCTCCATTCGAATTCAATGTAGGGAATTGGTATACCCCATTTATCGGTTTTTTTTGAAAGAGAAACTGAGTTTTTCTCTCTAGGAAGAACTTCACCATGGGCGATAAGAAAGCCAATGGATGTATTGGTATCTTTTTGCAAAAATTTAGGAATCCCTAATCGATCAATTGCCCCCCAGATTCCATAACCTCTAAGGAAATTTATATCGTCAATTTTTGGTAAATTTGAACCGAATGGAATAAAGAAGCTGCCTGCTCCAGAAAGATCAGGAGGATTAGATAATGGTTTTCCTGAGTTTTTTGTTTTTGGGACTGAAAAAAATCTACAGATAGATATATGGTCCATGAGGCATTTACCTAATTTTCCAGAATTATCTTTAAAACCTGAGGAATTTGATTTATATTCTGAGTTGAGTAGTATTCTGAGTGTTGAAATTGTTGATGCGCAAAGAAGGATTAAATCACAATTTAATACTTCTTTGCATCCATTTTCTAAGTTTACGATTGTTATTTTTGATGCAAGCTCTGTTATCTTGTTAATCTCAAAAGATTCCACTAGGTGATTTGAAATTATTTGTACATTCCCAGTTTCTAAAGCTTTTCTTAAAGTGCTACCTAAACTAGAGGATTTGGGCCACTTTTTATCTTTTGCTGATGAATTACGGTCAAATCCTCTTGATTGTATAAATGGATAATTTAATTTTGATTTAACTTCGTTGCCAAAAATATTTTCGTTTTCTGTAAGAGGCATTTCACTAATATATTTACCGTTTGGGACTTCTTTAATGTCATCTTTTCGTCCATAGATGCCGCAGAAATTTTCAATAAAATCATAGTGAGGGGAGAGTTCATCGTATGAAATAGGCCAGTTTGGTCCGAATCCGTCTTTTCTAGCCGGATGAAAATCTTCTGAAGAAAGTCTTAATGTTATGCCTCCCCACGTTAATGATCTCCCTCCACATTGTTGACCTTGGGTCCAAAGAAATGGCTTATTTTTTGGGAAGTCATAAGGATGCTTCAATTCATTTAAATATAAGTCAGGATTATTTTTCCAATAACCAGGATGTTGGCATTGATTGGCATGTTTTTTTGTTAAAACTCCTGATAATCTTTTTAATGTACTTTTTGGCTCATGATTACTAGCTTCATGCCTTTTAACTTGAGGCCCTGCTTCTATTACTAGAACTTTGATCCCTTTTTCTGCCAATGTAAGTGCTGCTATTCCTCCTGTAGCTCCAGAACCAACAACAATTGCATCATAGGGACTTATATCCAAAACCTAGTTCGTGATTTGCTATTTCAATAAATATAGCATTCAGTAAATAATTAATTTTTAGATTTCAGCTTAAGAAGTTAGAATTTATTGAAATACTACTCAAACAAATGAGATTTATAATTTTAACTTTTTTAGTAATTGTTTTAACCCTCCCTTCTAGAAGCTTCGCTGCGTTGGATTATGGCAAACAATCTTTGGTAGGAGCTGATTTTTCGGGATCTGATTTAAAAGGAGCAACTTTCTATTTAACTGATTTACAAGATGCAAACTTATCAGGTTGTGAGCTCCAAAATGCTACTCTTTATGGAGCAAAATTGAAAGATACTAATTTAAGTAACTCCAACTTAAGAGAAGTAACTTTAGACTCAGCTGTTTTAGATGGAACAGATTTATCAAATACTAACTTGGAGGATTCTTTTGCTTATAGTACCCAGTTTGAAAATGTAAAAATACAAGGCGCAGACTTCACAAATGTTTTTTTGCCAAAAGATATTATTAGAGAATTTTGTAAAAGTGCGACTGGAACTAATCCAATCACAAATAGAGAAACTAGAGAAACTTTGGAGTGCGACTATATTTAAATTTATGCACATACAAGTTCTTTTTTAATCTTTCTTTGTTTATAAAGTGATCTCCCAACAGGCCAACCTAAAATAGATAAATGTCTCATTAAAGATCTTGAGTATTTGAAATGAAAATTGTCTGAATATTTGATACCAAGTTCTTTTAAAGTAGTTATTAATAAACATAGATCTTTCTCGTTGCCTTTTTTCATATCCAATAATATTAATGCTTCACTTGATAATTTTTTTTCTAAAACCTTATTATTTTCAGCAAAACCAACTTTAAGTGAATTAAATTGATCAGAATAAAGAGTATAGATTATTCCATCTTTGAATTTATTTATAGAATTATCTTCATTAAACCTTTGTGGTGATATTAATGTTTTGTATCCTTTAATGATTTTTCTGTTATTCATAATTATTTGATTTCATTTTGAGATATTTCGTATTTCTCCAATAGATTGTTTACTTCTGCTAATGCAATCCTCTTTTGACAGGCTGAGTCATATCTATTGACTGCTACTGAAGGTATTGAACCTTTGCTTTTCATTTCCCTGATACCAGTTTCTAAACATTGAAAAGCAACACTTGATAGATCTCTTCCTTCAGCTGCTGCCCAAACTTTCAAAAGATAAGTAAGATTTGATGGTACTGAGATCTGTACTTTGTTTGAATTTGAAGTATTTAATGCAATATCATCGAGACTAATTTCTTTAGAGGAGATAGTTTCTTTAACCTTTTTCTTCAAAAATTTTACTTGACTTAAAGCGTCCTCTTTATTTTTTACTTTTTGCTCTATTTCAAATAACTCTTCTTCAGAATTAATTAAAGCTTCTAATGCCCATTTAGCATCATCTTTCGCAACAGCGGTTCTATCAAGCCATTCATCTCTTATTTTTGACCAATTACTAGGCATAAGGTTTATGAGATAACTCTATGATAGATAAAT
>JAOIOX010000023.1 GCA_028140765.1 Prochlorococcus sp. AH-736-N03
AAACTTTTTAGAGATACACCTTGGTTATTTAGATTCCTTTTCCCGATATTTCAAAAATTCATAACAAAAGGATATGTGTCACAAAGATTAGCAGGAGAGAGGGTTGCTCAAGTGGCAACTTATAAAGAATTTGCTAAACCATCAGTCCATTGGAGTTGGGGAAATCGTCAAAAAACTGGTAGAAAAGCTTTTTCTCAAAAGTTGTCAAAAAGAATAATTGATACGAAGACCTCTCAACAAACTTATGATTTAACAAGCCAATTGGTTGGATTGAATTAATTTAGACTAATCAAATCCTAATAAATCAAAAATTTCTCTATCTTTAAGTGGATTGCCTTCTAAAGGTTCTACGTTTTCAAGCATGTTTTTAGCAAGAGATAAATATTCATTTTGAACTTCAATAACATCTTCAGTTGGTTCCATTTCAAAAATAGTGCATTTTTTTAGTCTTGATCTTCTAATGGCGTCGACATCTTTGAAGTGTGCCATAGTTTTTAAACCTGTTCTTTTATTGAACTTATCAATTTGGTCTGTATCCTTTGATCTATTTGCGACTACCCCACCCAATCTGACTTTATAATTTTTTGCTTTTGCTTTAATTGCAGAAACAATTCTATTCATAGCGAATATTGAATCGAAGTCATTAGCAGTAACAATTAGACAGTAATTTGCATGTTGTAAAGGAGCTGCAAATCCCCCGCAAACGACATCTCCAAGGACATCAAAAATAACAACGTCAGTATCTTCTAATAAGTGATGTTCTTTTAATAGTTTTACTGTCTGACCGGTTACATATCCTCCACACCCTGTCCCGGCAGGAGGGCCTCCACTTTCGACGCACATTACGCCATTAAAACCTTCAAACATGAAATCGGTTGGTCTCAATTCTTCGCTATGAAAATCTACCTCTTCGAGAATATCGATAACTGTAGGAACCATTTTGTGAGTCAAAGTGAAAGTGCTATCGTGTTTAGGATCACATCCAATTTGAAGAACCTTTTTACCTAATTTTGAGAATGCCGCAGAAAGGTTTGATGATGTAGTTGATTTTCCGATGCCGCCCTTTCCGTATACGGCAATAACTAAAGCCCCTTCTTCAATATTTATTTTTGGATCTTGCTTTACTTGAACACTTCCTTCTCCATCAAGAGGTCTATTTATAGTACTTGTCATTTAAAGCTTAAAACACATTATTATTTATATTCTTGCAGCGTAAATACACATGAAATATGTTTCTAAACAAATATGTATTTAATTGTATTAAAAGTGGGAAATATGTTCTTATAACTGAATTTTTAGGATTAAATCTATTAGATTATGAGTGAAAATACTCATGACTTAATTATAGTTTATTAGTAATTAAATTAACTGAAATACGCTTTAGCATCGTAAAGGGTTTCATCACTTATTTCTGAGATTCCCCTCAAGATTGCGTATTTTTCGGTATTTGTTTTGACTTTACCTCTCACAAAAAATGGAACTTTTGTTAATTCAGATCTACCAGATTCAGTCCAGATAATTCCTTCCTTAATATTTTTATTTTCTTTATTCTCAGAATTTACAAAATCTTCTGTTTTTGTGGCTGTATGTCCTAAATGGCTTTGATGACCATCAACAAACTCAAAGTCATGTTTGAACATATCAATAAGATGCTCTTCTAAGCCCATCATTAGGGGATGTACCCAATCATCAAAAATCACATTTGCTCCTTCCCATCCCATTTGAGGGCTATATCTTGCAGGAACATCTTGAACATGCATTGGAGTACTAATTACTGAGCATGGAATGCCAAGTCTCTTTGCACTATGCCTTTCCATTTGTGTCCCTAAAACTAGTTCAGGGGCGGCCTTTTTCATGGCATCTTCCACTTCTAGATAATTGTTAGTTATCAGAGCTTCTACGTTAAGATCTTTTGCAGTAGCTCTTACTTGCCTGGCCATCTCCCTGCTGTATGTTCCAAGACCCACTACTTCAAAACCCAATTCTTCCTTAGCAATTTTGGCTGCTGCAATTGCATGTGTTCCATCACCAAAAATAAAAACTCTTTTACCAGTTAGATAATTAGAGTCAACTGATTTTGAGTACCAAGGAAGTTTTGATTTATTTTCTAATTCTTCTTTATTCGTTAAAGGGAGATCTAATTTCTCATGAACTTCATTTATAAATTCAATTGTATTTTTTATTCCAATAGGAATAGTATTCGTATATTCCATTCCAAAGTTCCGTTTAAGCCACTCACATGAAGCTTCAGCAATTTCTTGATAAAGACAGATATTTATTTCAGCATCAATTAATCTTTCAATGTCATCAGGACTAGCTCCTAATGGAGCAACTACGTTTGTATCTATACCTTGTTCCGAAAGAATGCGTTGAATTTCGATTACATCATCTCTGCATCTAAATCCTAGTAATGAAGGTCCAAGTATATTAACTTTTGGTCTGCGACCTAACTCCTTCCACCTTAGAGGACTTATTTTGTCTGAAGAACTTACTTTCTCTTTCAAAAGAGTTCTTGTTAATTGATAAAAAGTTTCAGAAGCTCCCCAATTTTCTTTCTTGCTATAGGCAGGTAATTCAAGATTAACAATTGGCATATCAAACCCCATTCCTTTTGCAAGAGCCCCAGGTTGGTCTTGGATTAATTCTGCCGTGCAACTTTCTCCAACTAAAAGAGTTTTAGGTTTAAATCGTTCGACAGCTTCCTTAATATTTTTCTTCACTAATTCAGCCGTATCGCCTCCAAGGTCTCTAGCTTGGAAAGTTGTATAAGTTACTGGAGGTCTTTGCCCCCTCCTCTCAATCATTGTAAAAAGAAGATCTGCATATGTATCTCCTTGAGGGGCATGAAGAACATAATGAATATCTTCCATTGAAGAGGCAATTCTCATCGCACCAACATGTGGTGGTCCTTCATATGTCCATAGAGTTAATTCCATATTCTTTTAATGAGTTACTAAAGTTTTTGTAGTTAGGATTTGATTCCTTCTTAAAGGTTTAGAGAAGAGACCTGCTAAGTCTGCGGCTTGATCAATACCATGAATTGGACTGAATACCATTTCTATTGACCACTTAGTACTAATTCCTTCGGCCTCCAGTGGGTTAGCTAAACCCATTCCACAAACTACTAAGTCTGGATTAGATTCCCTTACTCGATCTAATTGCTTTTCTACATGTTGTCCTTCAACAATTTTTGTATTATCAGGTAATAAATTAATCTCCTCTTTCATTAAATCTTTATTTAGGTAAGGAGTGCCCACCTCTATAAGATCCATTTCGCATTCATTATGCAAAAATCTTGCCAAAGATATCTCCAGTTGAGATTCAGGAAGAAGAAATAATCTTTTCCCCTTAAGTATTTCTTTGTGAGATTCAAGAGCAAGTTTTGCTCTTTTAATTAAAGGGGAAGTAATTTCATGAACTTTAAGTTCATTAATTTTGAAAGCTTTCGCTGCAGCTAAAAACCATTCAGTACTCCCTTCGATACCAATAGGAAATGGAGCCGAAATTATTTCACAACCACGATGTTTTAGGTCTCGAACTGTATCACTTAAATAAGGCTGAGTTAATAAAACTTTTGTATTTTTGCCAATCTTTGGTAATTCTGTTGATTGACGAGGTGGGAAGCTCTCAATATTTGAAATTCCTAAATTTTTAAAAATCTTTTTAAACCTATCCTCTACATTATTTGCGAGAGTCCCAACTAATAATAATTTCTCCTCATTTGATGACTCCATTAATGGAATTAAAGCTTTTAAGGCACCATCCTCTCCTTGGGTAAAAGTTGTTTCTATTCCACTGCCAGAGTAATTAACGAATCTCACTTGACCTAAAAATCTTTTATTTAACTTCTCTGCGACAGTGGCAAGATCTAATTTGATTACCTCACTTGGACAAGATCCAACTAAAAAAAGAGTTTTTATTTCTGGTCTTCTCGCAATAAGATCATTTACCACTCGATCTAACTCTTCATGAGCGTCAGCAAGACCAGCAAGATCTTTTTCTTCAAGAATAGCCGTCCCAAATCTTGGCTCAGCAAAAATCATAACTCCAGCAGCGCTTTGAATTAAATGAGCACATGTCCTTGAGCCTACAACGAGAAAAAATGCATCCGGCATTCTTCTGTGGAGCCAAACTATTGAAGTTAACCCACAAAAAACTTCCCTAGGCCCCGTTTCCTTATTAAATTCAACTTTACTCATTAAAAATTTTCGAGAGCTTATATTTCAAGCTTGCATAAACTTTTTAATTTAAGAAAGTAATTAATAAGTTCTCTTACAAAACGAACACATTTAAAAAACTTATATGAATGTTTAAATACTTAAATGGAAATTATGAAAAAAACTTTTGGTGCGTATTCTAATTTCTGTAGAAGGAATTTCCTTGACTTGTTTTTGAAATCTTCCACACATTTCTAGCTATTTTCGTTGCTAATAATCCTGCTCTTTCCAACTTAGATTTCCCGGGCTTTGCCCCAATTAAAGCTGTCACTTCTGAAGTGGTTAAAGGGGCCCCAGTATTTATAGCTAATTGCGTTAACTCCAATCTATCTCTAAGGTTTTTAAGATTTACTTTTTCAATTTTATCTTCTTCTAACCAACTAAAAGATGGGTCTTTCTGAGATAGTTTTTGCATCAAGCTTAGGCTAACTAATCCAAGAGTTTGATCAGGAGTTAATTCTTTTTCAGTACCAGAAACATTTGGTTCTTTTTTTTGAGAAGTTCCCATAGAAATACATATCTTTTACTTGAAGTTATCGTTTTGTTGGAAGCATGCAAGTAAATTTAATAGAAAAAATGAACCATTATCCGTTATAGTCGCGTGAATGGAACCAACTTCTAGTTTAAACAGAGGAGAACGAAAAAAAGGCAGTTCTCTTGTCACAGGATCTGAGGTGCAATCTCAGGCCAGTGGTGCAAGCTGTTTTATTACAACTGATTCAGAAAAGTCATTGGTATCCAGACAAGCAAGTCAAGTTGAGCAGATTGAGTTGAGAACATATGTTTTTTTGGATTCTCTTCAACCTCAACTCGCTGCATATATGGGGACGGTAAGTAGAGGTTTTTTACCTATACCTGGAGATTCATGCCTTTGGATGGAAGTTTCACCTGGGATGGCAGTGCATAGAGTCACTGATATTGCCTTAAAAGCTAGTAATGTAAGACTTGGTCAGATGATTGTTGAAAGAGCATTTGGTTCTCTTGCTCTTTATCACAAAGATCAAAGTACTGTTTTACATTCTGGGGATGTTGTTCTAGATGCTATTGGAAGTGAAGTTAGAAAAAGAACCAAACCTTCAACAAGTTGGACAGAAGTTATTCGAGCTATTACTCCAGATCATGCCGTTTTAATAAATAGACAAAACAGAAGTGGATCAATGATTCAATCTGGAATGAGCATGTTTATATTAGAAACTGAACCGGCTGGGTATGTCTTAAAAGCAGCTAATGAAGCAGAAAAAGCATCAAATATCACTGTTGTAGATGTAAAGGCAGTTGGCGCTTTTGGTAGATTAACTTTAGCAGGGAAAGAAGGAGATGTAGAAGAAGCGGCAGCTGCTGCTATAAGAGCAATTGATGAAATTTCAAATTATTGAGAAGTTTTTATTTAAACCTTTTTTTAACTTAAACCTAACTCTTTTTTTAAAAAAGGTGACATAATTTTTGCAGCTTTACCTCTACTACCTAATTTATTTAGTTGTGATTGTGAGAGCTCACCGTAAACACAATTAGCTTCTTTAACCCAAAAAATAGATTCGAACTCCCCATTAGGATATTTGGGTTTCTTAAGAATTTCTCCCCAACATATTCCTGTTGTATCTTTAACTAAGTTTCCTAAGGGATCGCACAAAACCATACAACTTATAAGTCTTGCACTCCTATAAGGACTATCAGAAAGTTCATTAATTAATTTTTTAATTTTCTCATCATTATTTTTGGCATATCGAGCAGAATAAATTCCTGGTCGACCATCTAAAACATCTACTTCAAGACCCGAGTCATCAGCTAATGCCCAAGTTTTTGTTTCTAGAGAAGCTGCCTTAGCTTTAAGAAGTGCATTCTCAAAATATGTTTTCCCAGTTTCTTCGACATTTAAATATTCTGGTTGCTTCTCAACCTTTAAAGACAAAACATCCAGCATCTCTGAAATTTCAGATACTTTTCTTTGATTACCACTTGCAATAGTTAGAACTGGAAGGTTCAAAATAATATAAAAATTTATTGTGAATATTATCTTACTTCAAAGCTTGATACGGAGACAGGAAAGGTTGAACATTCCACACCTGTGTAGACAGGGCCTGTCTCGTACGGAAATAACATAATGTAAATTTTTTCTTAACACAACAGTATGTTTTGATGCACTAACTAATTTGCATAAGTATTGACATATCAATAGTACCAAGGGTGATAAGTTTAACTTATGAATGATAGAAAAAACATTAATGGAGATTTTGTCGAAAACGCTTGACTTATAAGTACTTAATGAAGCATTCTTCGAATTGAACATTCCACATTTAGTATTTAGTAGACAATGGCTACAGAAACAATGGGTATCGCTCTCGGCATGATCGAGACACGCGGACTTGTACCTGCAATCGAAGCAGCAGACGCAATGACAAAGGCAGCAGAAGTTCGCCTTATTGGTCGTGAATTCGTTGGTGGCGGTTATGTCACAGTATTAGTTAGAGGTGAAACAGGCGCAGTTAACGCAGCTGTAAGAGCTGGTGCTGATGCTTGTGAAAGAGTTGGTGACGGTTTAGTTGCAGCTCACATTATTGCTCGTCCTCATAGAGAAGTTGAACCTGCTCTAGGTAATGGTGAATTTCTTGGTCAAAAGGACTAATTAAATAAAGCAAGATTTATAAATTTTGCAAAATAATTATTTTCCCTACACAGACCTAAATTTATCCTTATGAGTAAGAAGTATGACGCAGGGGTAAAGGAGTACAGAGATACCTACTGGACTCCAGAATATGTACCCCTAGACACCGATTTACTAGCCTGTTTCAAATGTACAGGTCAGGAAGGTGTTCCAAGAGAAGAAGTTGCAGCAGCTGTTGCCGCTGAATCTTCAACAGGTACTTGGTCAACAGTTTGGTCCGAGTTACTTACAGACCTAGAATTTTATAAAGGACGTTGTTATCGAATCGAAGACGTTCCTGGAGATCCTGAAGCTTTCTATGCTTTTATTGCATATCCTTTAGATCTTTTTGAAGAAGGCTCAATTACAAACGTATTAACATCTCTTGTAGGAAACGTTTTTGGATTTAAAGCTCTAAGACATCTACGTCTAGAAGATATTAGATTCCCAATTGCTTTCATTAAAACTTGCGGTGGTCCACCAAATGGAATCGTAGTTGAAAGAGATCGACTTAACAAATACGGAAGACCTCTACTTGGTTGTACCATCAAACCTAAATTAGGATTATCTGGTAAAAACTATGGTCGAGTTGTATATGAATGTCTTAGAGGCGGTCTTGATTTAACGAAGGATGATGAGAATATTAATTCTCAACCATTCCAACGTTGGAGAGAAAGATTTGAGTTTGTTGCAGAAGCAGTTAAGCTTGCTCAGCGAGAAACTGGAGAAGTTAAAGGTCACTATCTAAATTGTACTGCTAACACTCCTGAAGAACTCTATGAAAGAGCTGAATTTGCAAAAGAGCTAGATATGCCAATCATCATGCATGATTATATAACTGGTGGTTTTACTGCAAATACTGGATTAGCTAATTGGTGTCGTAAAAATGGCATGCTTCTGCATATTCATAGAGCTATGCATGCTGTTATTGATAGACATCCAAAGCATGGTATTCACTTCAGAGTTCTTGCAAAGTGTTTAAGACTATCTGGAGGAGACCAGCTACATACTGGAACCGTGGTTGGAAAACTAGAAGGTGATCGTCAAACAACACTTGGTTATATTGACAACCTAAGAGAGTCATTTGTTCCTGAAGATAGATCAAGAGGAAACTTCTTTGATCAAGATTGGGGTTCAATGCCTGGAGTATTTGCAGTCGCGTCAGGTGGTATCCATGTTTGGCATATGCCTGCACTTCTTGCGATCTTTGGGGATGATTCCTGTCTTCAGTTCGGTGGAGGAACACATGGTCATCCATGGGGTTCAGCTGCTGGAGCTGCAGCTAACAGAGTTGCTTTAGAAGCTTGTGTAAAAGCTCGTAATGCTGGTCGCGAAATTGAAAAAGAGAGTAGAGACATTCTTATGGAAGCTGCTAAGCATAGTCCTGAATTAGCTATTGCTCTAGAAACTTGGAAGGAAATTAAGTTCGAGTTTGACACTGTAGACAAGCTTGACGTTCAGGGTTAACTCAAGTTTCGAAATTGAGGAGATTATTTCTCCTCAAACTTTTTAAAATCTCGTTTTTACGAGTAATTACATTCACATTTTGATTAATTATGCCTTTCCAGAGCACAGTAAGCGACTATCAAACAGTTGCAACCCTGGAAACATTCGGTTTCTTACCACCGATGACCCAGGAAGAAATATATGACCAAATTGCGTACATAATTGCTCAAGGTTGGAGTCCAGTTATTGAGCATGTTCATCCAAGTGGATGTATGCAAACTTATTGGTCTTATTGGAAACTCCCATTCTTTGGGGAAAAAGATCTTAACTTGATCGTGAGCGAATTAGAGGCATGTCACAGAGCATACCCTGATCATCATGTAAGAATCATCGGATACGATGCTTACACTCAAAGTCAAGGAACAGCTTTTGTAGTTTTCCAAGGACGTTAAAGCTACTTATCGTAGTTAATATCTTTCTCCAAAAAATTTTTTGGAGAAAGCTTTTCAAAAAAGTTTTTAAAGAATTTCAAACTTGAAGATTATGTCAAAAAAAACTAGCAGAGAGATTGCACTTGAAAGAAGAAAGGCGATGAGTGATAGCGGTAAAAAAGCTGCTGCTTATTCTTCAACTACCAAAGATAGAGTTCGATCTTCTCAAGATATAAATATTTCTGGGACTCAATCTTCTACTAATAATCATAATATTTCAAACCCAGCTTCAAAACATATTCCAAAAACTCAAGTAAACAGAAATTCTTCAACAACTTTATCTAGTAAAGAGTTAGTAATAGAGAGAAGAAAAGCAATGTCTACCCATGGAAAATCAGCTATAACTTCATCCGATAGAACACGTACTGATGTAAAAAAAGAAAGTCCTGTAAACATAGTTAATTCAACTAAAAATAAAAATCAAGAAAGTCAGGATTCGACCAGTACAGAATCTAAGTCCCTCAAACCCAGCGTTAAGAGAAGAATTAATCAGAAGAGAAAGCCTATTACTAATACAAGTAGAGATATTGTTTTAGCGAGAAGAGAAGCTCAATCTAAGCATGGTAAATCAGCAACTAAACAAAATACCAGTGCCGCTTCTTTAGCTAGAAGGGGAGATCCAGATTTAAGTAGTAGAGAAATTTCTCAGAGAGTGAGAGAGTTAAGAAGTAAAACTGGTGCTACAGGCAAAAAAGGTAATGGTAAATGTAGACCATGTGGTCCAAATAAAAATGGCGCCAAACAAAATATTGCAGATGCTAGCTGGAAAGTTGGTAAAAGTGAAACTGATTCAGGTCAAATAGTGACTGGAACACAAGCTAATAGATCTGTAAAAACTACAGGTAATGAAGCAAGTACTTGTAGAACAGTTACAGGCACCCAATACATGGGAGCAGAAGTTGTTGATCAATTTTGTCAAGATAGACCAAGTTATAAACAACCACTTAGATCTACTATTACTGCAACAACATCAGGAAATAAAGTGACTGGGAATGAAGTTGGTAGATCTGATAGGGTCACTGGCGATGAGCCAGGGACTTGTAAAAACCTTACAGGTACTGAATATGTATCTTCTAATCAATCACAGAAGTATTGTGGTGATGTTCCAAAAAATCCTTCAAAGGTTAAACACAGTACTACAACCGATGGATTAAAAGTATCTGGATCACTTCCTGGTAGATCAACCCTAGTTACTGGAGATGAATCAGGTTCTGGACATCAGTTAACTGGAGATCAATATCTTGGCTCTGAGCCAAATCCAAAAGGCAAAGCATTTGAAAAAGTAGGAAGTTACAACACTCTTAATGGGAATAATGTAACTGGTACAGGGGTTGGAAGATCAGACTATATGACAGGCAATGAACATGGGAGTTGTAAGAATGTAACTGGAGATGAATATATAGGATCTCAACAATACGAGAAGTTTTGCGGTTCAAAACCAAAACCAGAAGCTAGAAAAGTAGGTTTAAGCCTTTCTTCAAAGTCAAATTTAATAAGCGGCACTATGACAGGAAGATCAGAAATAGTAACTGGAGATGAACCAGGTTCATGCAAAGTGTTAACAGGAACACCATATGCAGGCTTAGATCAGATTAAAGAGAATTGTAATACTGAAACTTCTGAAGATATGAAATCAAGAGCAACAGTTAATTCTGGAAATAATTCAAATGCCAGACTTACAGGACAACAACCAGGAATTGGCGGAGTAATGACAGGTGCTAAGAAAGGTGCTTGTAAAAACCTAACAGGTACTCCTTATGTTGGTGGAGATCAGTTCTCACAAGCTTGTGATAATCCTCCAAATGATACTGCTTATGCTAATCCGGAAAAGTCAATAGGTAACACTTGGAACGAATTCTCTGTTAAATCACCATCAAGAGATAAATATTCTGAAAAAAATACTCAAGGTGTTACTGGCAATGAATATGAAAATGGTTCAAAGGTAACAGGACCTTTTGATATGGCTGTTGATAAGGTCACTGGTACTGAAAAATTTAGATTTGAACCGAATAAAAATATTACTTATAAACAAAAAATGGAAATTGAAGAGGCAGATCGTGCTGCAAAGACACCAGAAAAAAGAGTCGCATCAAGGATTACTGGTGAAGGACAATCAGTAGGAAATGTAACTGGTGATGATTGGGATCGCGGTGATAAGGTAACAGGCACAGAGGGAGCTTCTTCAAGGAAGCGAAATCCATCAAGAGCAGGATTCATGAGTGCAATGCCCCCTATGGAAATAAAAAGAAATGAGGAAACAGAAAAACCAGATTTCTTGATAACCGGATCTAGTGGTAATACTCGTGAGGGACAACTTGTTACCTTTTCAGGTGGTGCAAGAGGTTAACTAAATAATGCCTTTAAGAGGACTGGCTAAAGCCAAGAACTTCACATTGGGGCCAACCGCTCCGATGAAAACTTTTACTGAAAATATCCATATACAAACTAAAGATTCAAATAATTTACGAAATTCTGGAAATTCTCATAAATTAACCAATAATATTCAAAATGAAAATCTATTTAGGTATGAAAGTAAAATAAAAAGTGATTTTGACGAAATTGTTCCAACTCTCAAGGAAATTGCCCGAATTCAACATCACGAAGATTTTATAAATAAAGCTCAGAAAATATCAAGAAAAAATTTGGGAATAGATTTACCTCTCCATGTATTAGATAAATCTTGGGTTAAACCTCTTGATATGAGGGCTTTATATGCATGGTGTGCTTTCAAACAGCATGATAAACTTAGCGACAATTTTTTTAATAATGATCCACTTGAAGGTGCTGCTGGAAGTAGGGATGCGGAAGACTTTGAAAAATTTCTCTTAGATTGTGGAATACATTTACTTGATATAACTCCTTGTTCAGATGGAAGATTAGCTCATTCAGTTGCTTATGTAATGAGAATACCTTTTAGTTCAGTAAGAAGAAGATCTCATGCTGGAGCACTGTTTGATATTGAAAATACCGTTAATCGATGGGTAAAAACTGAACATAAAAGATATAGAGAGAATGTTCCTAATGAAGCTCATAAAGATACTAGGTACTTAAAAGTTGTAACTTACCATTTCAGTTCAGTAGATCCTTTGCATCAGGGATGCGCAGCTCATGGGAGTAATGACGAGTTAGCTGCAGCAGAAGGTAGAAATAAATTATATGCTTTCAAAGAGGCTGTAGAGAATAGCTTTTGCTGCGGAGCTTCTGTGGATTTAATGTTAATCGGACTTGATACAGACACTGATTCATTAAAAATACATTTATCAACTAGCGATGGGGGTATAGATTTAGAAAAAACCATTTCTACATTAGAAATTTATAATTCAACAATAAATTTTTCAAAAGAGGATGCGGAGAGAGAAATTTGCCAGACAATCTCTAAGCAATCTTCAAAAGATAAACTCAGTGGACTGGAAAAATTTACGTATAAATTAATTGTCAATAATATTTCTCAAATTGATTATGTTAAGAGTTTTCATAATGGTTCTTATGAAGATATTGGACATGCAGAGAGGTTTATTGGAGTAGGTATAGGTTTCAAAGAAGTACATCTCAGGAATTTAACTTATTTTGCTCATTTAGATACAGTCGAAGAAGGTGCTCCAGATTTAGATGTAGGAGTGAAGATTTTTACTGGATTAAATGTTTCTCAAGATCTACCTATTCCGGTAGTAATAAGATTTGATTATTCTGGAAAAGTTCCCGGAGCAAAAGAGAGGGCAATAAATGATTGTGAAAGAGTTAATAATGCGATATCAATTAGATATAAAAATTTAGTTGATCAAGGTTTGTTACATACTTGCTCTACTATTAGAGATAGGGACAACATTCATTCCGCCCAAATTATTGGAATGTCTTTAGATAAAAAAACAGAGGAGGCTCACTAATTATGTTAATTTGCAAGGTTTTAAAACCACTTGTCTCAACCAATAGGATTCCTGGTTTTGAACATAAACATCTGCAGGTTGTATTAGATGGATCTTCTAATAAAGTTGCAGTTGATGCTGTTGGCTGTAAGCCAGGAGATTGGGTTATTTGTGTTGGAAGTTCTGCTGCTAGGGAAGCAGCGGGAAGTAAATCATATCCAAGCGATTTAACGATTGTTGGAATAATTGATCATTGGGATCCTGACAAGTCTTAAAAAGGAGGATATAAATTGTGGAAATTATGAAGGTATTAGGAAGGATGGTATGCACTCAAAGAGTCGCTGGCTTAGGTCATATGAATTTACGAATCTTAGAAAATAATAAAGGAAAGAAATTGGTTGCAGTTGATCCTGTAGGGGCTAGAGAAGGCAACTGGGTTTTTACTGCTAGTGGCTCTGCCGCAAGATTTGCATGCCCTAATCCAGAAGTTCAAACCGACTTAACAATAGGTGGTATTATTGATTATTGGGAGAGTGACTAAAAATTTTAACTTCAAAAATTTATTGAGAAACTTTGTTGAAGGTATAGTGTAATTAGTCTTGAATAAAGAATGTAATGTGGAATGAAAGAGAATCACCTTTAAGGATTGAAAAAAGATTTGAATTTGATCAATACTCAAAAATTAGTAGATTTATGGGGGAAATTGAGAAATTATGTAAAGAAAGGGATATCTATCCAAATATCAGCTTCGGTAAGAACTTTGTAAGTCTTTCAATATTTTTAGACAATAAAGAAATATCAGATAAGGAAAAAGACTTTTCAATGTATATCGATAAATTATATTTAAAAGATTAGTCCTTTTTAATAATTATTTGGCTTTGCAATATCTCTTTTGATTAAAGCCATTAAATATGTTGGTGCTTTATATCTACTAGGTAAACATCTATTTAAAGTTTCAAGATGACTCCAACACACTGTCTTTTCTATATCTTTAACTGAGTTTCCTTTTAAAATTAATAGTCTAAGAGCTTTGCAAAATAAAGGATAACCTGCTTCTAGTTCATCTATATTAAGCTTTGCTGCTGACATAGATCAAAGATTAATTATCAACTAATAATCTATACAACTATGATGCACAATTGGTTCAAATTTTAAATTTCTCAATAATTAGAAATTAATCTAGAAATGCGACGCAATCTATTTCAACTAAAACTCCTTTTGGTAGAGATGAAACTTCCACACAGGCCCTTGCTGGAGGATTCTCAATATTAAAAAATTCACTATATATTTTATTGACAATTTGAAAATTACTTAAGTCCGTTAAGTAAATAGTTGTCTTTATTACATCCTCTATTTTGGCTCCACCAGCTTTAAGAACTTCTGCGAGATTTTTTAAAACTTGAATAGTTTCCTTCTCTATATCACCTAAACATGTTATTTCATTTAAAGCTGGGTCTATAGCAATTTGACCAGAACAATAGATAAAATCCCCAGCTTTTATTGCTTGATTATAAGGTCCTACTGGATCTGGAGCATTTGATGTTTTAATTACTTGTTTGGGGGCCATTTGTTTATGAAGATACCTATCTATTTAAACCCATAAATCTTTATTTGCTCTTAAAAAAGTAAATTCTTCTAGATTTTTTGCTCTTAAAAAAAGGTTTATTTTCATCTCTTCATCAAGTAAAAATGGAATTGTCAATTCATTAAGAGAGAGTTTTTTTTCAACTTCCGAAAGTTTATTTTTTATATCTTGATCTTTTGGCTTGAGATTTAATGCCCACAATATATTTGCCTTTGTATATTCATGTGCACAATATATGAGAGTATTTTTTGGTAAAGATTTGATTCTTTCTAGTGAAGAATACATTTGTTGATAAGTTCCCTCGAAAATTCTTCCACAGCCGCCAGAAAATAATGTATCACCAATAAAAAGAACAGGATTTTCCCCATTTAAAAAGAAGGCAATATGTGAGCTTGTATGTCCTAAGACTTCAATTATTTTTATTTCTTCACCTAAAATATTCAAAGTTTCTCCATCTTCTACAGATACATTTTGAAAAGGAATTCGCTTTTTTTCTTTGGAGGAAGCAATCACCTTTACATTTGGCCATCTTTCAATAAGAGCCTTCGTCCCTCCAATATGGTCTGAATGATGATGAGTTTGCAAAATAGCTTTTAATTGTAAATTGTTTTCATCTATATATCTAATTACTGGTTCATTTATAGATGGATCTATAACTACAACTGATTTATCTTTTACCCATAACCAAATGACGTTATCATTTAAAACTCTTATTCCGATTATATTTCGAGCTTTATTAAATTCCATTGTTAACTTAGAATGAAGAATCCTTGAAAGAAATTGATCTATGTTTACTATAGCTTTACCAAAAGGAGCTCTGTTAAAAGATTCAATTTCAACTTTTAAAAGAGCTGGGATAGATTTCTCTGATGCACTGCAGAAAAATAATAGATCATTAACTTTTGAATCAAATTGCAAACGGGCTAAAGCTTTATTGGTAAGAAATGGAGATGTTCCTGTTTATGTAAGTTATGGCCAGGCTGATTTGGGTATTGTTGGGTATGACGTTTTACGAGAATCTGAATTAAAAGTTGCAAAGTTATTAGATTTAGGATTTGGGGGCTGTCATATGTCATTGGCAGTTAAGAAAAATAGCAATTATTCAAAACCAACCGATCTCCCAGCAAATTGTAAAGTAGCGAGTAAATTTATGAAAACAGCAAGATCTTATTTTGAAGAATTAAATATTCCTGTGGAAATTGTTCATTTGACAGGATCAGTGGAGCTTGGTCCTATTACAGGTATGGCAGAGGCAATTGTTGATTTGGTGGCAACCGGAAAGACTCTTAAAGAGAATGGTTTAATTAAAATAGATGATCTTTTCTACTCGACTGCGAGACTAATTGGAAATCCTTTATCTATGAGGTTAGATGATAATCATCTCACAGATACGATTTTATCAATAGAATCTACTAACGTTATATAAAAAAAAGCTTAATGTTTAGTGATTTAAGAAGGATTAAAAAGTTAGGTAAATATTTAACTAAAGATAAAAAAACAATCTATCTAATCTTGATAGTTTTGTTACCTGTTTCTTTCTCTGGAGCTATCCAACCGTTATTAGTTGGTCAAGCAATTACCATTCTCAAAAACGAAACTACAGATGTATGGCTAAGTAAAACTTTCTTTGGTCAGTCAATTAATGCCATAATCCTAACCTTATTTATAACTGTTATTTTTAGGTTGGTTTTGCAAGGATACCAAACCTACAATATCCAAGCGGTGGGTCAACGTTTGACAGCAAGGATAAGAAGAGAACTTTTTGATCATTCAATATCTTTATCCCTTAAGTATCACGATAAAATGCCTGTCGGGAAATTATTAACGAGATTAACAAATGATGTTGATGCTTTAGCTGAGGTTTTTGGTAGTGGGGCAGTTGGAGTTATTGCAGACTTTGTGAGTCTCATAGTAATCTCTTTGACAATGCTTTCAATAGATAGAGGGCTTGCCATCTTACTATTATTAACTCAGATTCCTGTTTCATATTTTATTATTTGGCTTCAAAAACGCTATAGAAAGGCTAATTATCAAGTGAGAGAAGAGTTATCTCAACTCAACTCTGATTTTCAAGAGAATCTTCAAGGTCTAGAAGTCGTTCAGATGTTTAGGAGGGAGGCTTTTAATAGTAAGAAATTTTCTGATACCGGAGTTGCTTACAAGAAAGCTGTAAATGGAACTATATTTTATGACAGTAGCATTTCAGCATTTATAGAGTGGATTTCACTTGCCGCAGTTTCCTTGGTTTTAGCAGTTGGAGGTTATCTTGTTACTTCTGGAAATATTGGTTTAGGGACATTAACAACTTTCATTTTATATTCTCAAAGGCTCTTTGAACCTTTAAGACAACTTGCAGAGAGATTTACTCAGATTCAAGGAGGCCTCACAGCTGTTGAGAGAATAAATGAGTTGTTGGATGAAGAAATTCAGATTCAAGACTCTATTTCTGCAAGGAATTTTGCGAAAGATGCTCAAACTGCAAATAAGAAATTTAAGGGTAAGATTGAATTCAAGAATGTTAATTTCTTCTACAAAGAGGGAGAGCACATACTAAAGAATTTATCTTTTTTGATCAATCCTGGGGAGCATGTAGCTTTCGTAGGACCAACTGGTTCTGGTAAAACAACCATAATTAGATTGCTTTGTAGATTGTATGAACCTCAATCGGGTCAAATTTTAATCGATGATATAGATATAAAAGACATTCCTATTGCAACCCTTAGAAATATGTTGGGAGTAGTTTTACAAGATACTTTCATCTTTAGTGGAAATGTTGCTGATAATTTGAAACTAAATGCCAATATAGATAATCATGAATTAGAAAATCTATGTAAAGAATTAGGATTAAGCAGTTTATTAAAAAAATTGCCAGAGGGTTTGAACACTTTTCTTAGAGAAAGAGGAGGAAATCTCTCCTCAGGCGAAAGACAACTTCTCTCAGTAGCTAGAGTAGCGATTAGAAATCCTGTTATTTTAATAATGGACGAAGCTACAGCGTTTATGGATCCATCTACAGAAGCCACTTTGCAAAAAGATCTTGAAAGGATTCTTACAAAAAGAACAGCACTAGTAATAGCTCACAGACTTGCGACTATTGAAAGTTCTGATAAGATTTTAGTCTTAAAAGGGGGATCATTAATTGAAGAGGGAAATCATATTGAACTGAGAAAGAAAAAGGGTTTATATTTTCAGCTTTCTGAGCTTCAAGAAAAAGGATTTGCAAATTTTTAATGATTTTTAGAAACCAAGGATCATCAATAAAAAAATCAAACAGTTTATCGAGAGAACAGCTGATAGATATTTATGGTTTAAATTCTTATGAATTTACTCAAAAAAATAAAGATGAAATATTTATATGTAGTAAAA
>JAOIOX010000024.1 GCA_028140765.1 Prochlorococcus sp. AH-736-N03
CCAAAATCTAACTATAACAACAAAATTTTTTTAACGAGAACTTCATATTGTTAATTGCACAGCTAAATTATTTTCATATAAAACAAAAAATGTTAAAACTGAAAAAATAATTTGAAATCTTGGAAAATTCAGCTCAATATCTATTTCTTGCTAGTGGAGTGAATAATGGGGAAGGGTTTTGGATTGTGGGAATAAAAAATTGCGATGAAAATATCCTTGAAGATGAAAATCTTTTAGATTGCCATAGAAAAGAACTAATAGGTAATGAATCAGCAAAAGATATTCTTTTAGCTATTAATTTAAACGTAAATAATTTATTAAATGAACTAAGAATCAAAAATTATTTAATTGCAAGACCTTCAATGGGGATTCCATTTGATATCCCTTTAGAAATCTTGGAAAATATTTTTGATTTTTGGTTAGATATTTATAAAAATCATGAAGCCTGGGAAGCTTGTTTAGGACTTCTTAAAGTTAGAAAAAGGATTCCCCTAACAAACCTAATTGAAAGCGAAAGTTTAAAGGGAAACTCAAAAAAATGGGCTAAAAAAATTGAAACTTTACATACTTATGTTCCTTCTTCAATTAAAAATGAAAAATTAAATGACCCCATGTGGGAATAGTTTTATCTTTAAATACTAAAAATATTTACTTCATTGGATATTTAAGTAAAAATAAATTAACTAATAATTTAAAAATGAATAAACCATATTCTTTTAGTATTGATCAAATGAACGGGATAGTGGAAGATACATACGCCAAGATAATAAATGAATGTGAAAATTTAAAAAAAAATACAAATTGTCCAAATGAGCAAGTACTAGCGCTTTTAAGTGTAATTGCCTCAAATTACGCTACTACAGCAGAAAAAAAAACTTAAATTAAGATGATAAGTTACTTTACTTGGAACGAATTTAATAAGAGCGTAGATCAAATAGCTAATAAATGTAGGTTTAAGGAATTTTCTGGAATATATGGAGTTCCTCGTGGCGGATTATGTCTTGCTGTAGCACTAAGCCATAAATTAAATATTGAATTAATTTCAGAACCAATAAAGAATTCACTAATAGTAGATGATGTTTATGAAACAGGCATTACATTAACGACCTTCAAGAATATTGAAGGAGCAATGTTTTTTGTATTATTTAGTAAAATCAAACCTACATGGTGGAATACAGTACATGTAGCAAAAAAAAGTCAATGGATTGTTTTCCCTTGGGAAAATACTTCTAATTCAAAAAGTGACCGCGAAGATTACATCAAAAAAAGAGGTTTAAGTTGAGAAAAAAATTATATTTGGCTAATCCATATGGATTTTCAAAACAAACTAAAACCCTTTTACATGAATTTATTGAAATCTTCAATGATTTAAATGTAGAAGTGTTTGAACCTTTTGAGAGAGCAAAACAATTAACAAAACAAAAACACAAGTGGGCGTATGAGGTTGCAAGAAGTAATTTCATTGATTTAAAAGAATGTGATTGTATTTTTGCGATTGTTAATGGAAATCCTCCAGATGAAGGGGTAATGATTGAATTAGGTATCGCAATTGCTTTAAAAAAGGAAATCTTTTTATTCAGGGATGATTTTAGAAATTGTGCTGATAGCAATCAATACCCATTAAACCTAATGTTATTTCTTGGACTGCCTAAAGATAATTGGGAAAAATATTATTTTGAATCATTACAAGATATAAAAAGTAATAAAAAAAGATTTGTGGAATGGGCTGAAAATTAGCCAAATAAACCCTCAACCCACAATTAGAAGTTTTAAGTTTAAATATATCTGTTAAAGTGCTATGATATATATTATTTAGAAAATTTTGACGCAAGTTACAGTAGGTGAAAACGAGGGAATTGAATCTGCCCTTAGAAGATTTAAAAGACAAGTATCTAAATCTGGAATCTTTGCAGATTTAAAAAGACTTAGGCATCATGAAACCCCTATTGAAAAATACAAAAGAAAATTACAACAGAGAAGAAAAGCAAGAAGAAGATAAGCTCCTAGAACTTTTAAAGTTTTTGTAAATTTTTAATTTTAATAATTTTAAAGAAGTTTAAAAAAAAATTAACTATTTAAGCTTTTTAAGCTTCTTAACAAGATTTATTCCAACGCCTGAGACAGCAATTAGATCTTTTTCATCAGCAGCGATAACTGCCTTTGTTGTTTTAAATCCGGCCTCATACAAAGCTTTTGCGCTTTTTGCTCCAACACCTGGAAGTGTAGTCAAAGTCTCAATATTATTCTTAGATTTTACCGCTTTGGTTTTGGTTTTTGTTTTAGTTTTGGTTTTGGTTTTTGTTTTTGCGGACTTTGCTGCTTTTTTTTCTTTCTTTAAAGGAGTTTCAGGAGTTACTGCACTTTTGAATAAAATTGATTTTAGTTTGCCGAGAAATTTAGAAATCATTGCAATATATAAGTAATAAAATTAGCTATTCAATATAATATTATCAAATTCTGGAGGAATTAATAACAAGATAATAACTAATTGAATAGAAATAATTTATTTACAATTATATAAAGACACACATTTAATATTTATGCAAGCTTACGAGCCATTTCAAGGAATTCTAAATTATTTTTAAAACTAAAAGAGATAAAATATATATGCAAAATTTAAAGTTATTTATTAATAGTAAAGTTAAAATCTCATTAAAGAGCGGATCATAAAAATGAAGCTTATTTTTATAAGTGGACCTTCCGGCAGCGGGAAAACAACTTTATCAAATCAAATAATAAAAAAAAATAAAAATGGTATTGTGTTAAGTACCGACAATTACTACAAGACAGGGTTAATAAGTAAATTACTACCAAAATTTGTAGAAGGTTTTTTTGATAGAAGTATTAGTTTTAACAACAAACTATTCAAAAAAGATTTTGATTTTATTTGTAAGAATGGAATTTCAATCTGTGAACGTCATTATAATTTTGAAAATAAAACAATACAAAATACCTTAAAAGAAACAAATAATATTAGTTTTTTAATAGTGGAGGGTATATTTGCTAAAGATATCTCAAACACTTTAAATAATAAGGATTATATTTTTTTAGAAATAAATACAAAAAAAAATGAGTGCATGGAAAGAGTTGTCCAAAGAGATATAAAAGAAAGGGGGAAGGATAAAAAACGAGCTGAGAATGATTTCTTAAAATCATGGAGCATTTATTACGAAAAATTCAAACCCAATAGCATAAAAAATAATTCGAATAAATTCATTATTGAAAAAAACACTGATATAGATCACATTCTGAAAAAATTATTTAATTAAGTCTTTAATTTTTTTCTCTAATATTAGTGCACTTAAAATTGAGCCTTCAATTCTTCCAAATCCATCTCCTTCAAACCAGTCTCCACAAAATCCAATTCTATATTTTCTAATAAATTGTAAAGATAATGGTACAGCAAGGCCAGAAGGCTGTGAAGCTCTCCATTTCATAATAGATATTTTTTCATCAAAAGTTAATTTATGTACTACAGAATTATCTTCAAACAGTTTATTGAAATTTGTAATTATTTTTTGTTTAAAAACTTCTTCATCTTTTGCACTTATATAAGAATTAATTAACTCTGCGTTTTTTGAATGTATTACAATACCTAATTTATTATTATCTTGCCGCTGAAAAATAATTCTTTCAAATCTATATTTTTTTTCTAAATTATTTTTTAAATAAAAATATCTTTGTTTTTTAGAATAATAATCTTTATAACTATAATTTTCATTTGTATAAATTAAAAATGTTAACCTGGGAATAAATGTTTGTTCTTCTAAGCAATTTAATAGTAAATCTATATTTTTATCATTATTAATAGGAATAGCTTTTCTTAATGGAATTTGATTTACGTTTAATATTTTTAAAGACCTCTTATGTAACAACAAATTAGTGGAACAAATTAGATATTTAGACTTGAATTTTTCGCCATTTTTTGATGTTAGTAACCATTCCTTATCATTGAACTTCATATCCACTATTAAAGTTTCAAAGAAATAATCAATTCTCTCTTTTAAATTATTTTTCTCAATTATCTTTTTCGATAATTCACTCATAGAATCTGAAGATAGATAATTAACCCCGCAAGAAAATTCAGATCTTTTTATGGTTTCTAAATTAGAATCTTCATTTAGAAAGAATATGTCCGAGTCGTCAATTTTTATATATTTATTTTCCAATAATTCATCAATATATCTTTTTAATAGAAGATTATTATTACCGTTAGATATATTAAAATTTGGAGAACCATGGTTTAGTTTCCATCCTTTATATTTTTTGCTTATTCTTGTACTTGATCTCCCTCCAAGTCCACGACCAATTTCAATTAATCCAACTTTTTTTGTAATATTATTTTTCAGATACTTCGATGCGAAAACACACGCAGATATACCTCCACCTATTATTAATAAGTCATATGTAAAATCACTTTTCATAGATTTAATATTGACATAATTTATCTTTCATTTTCTAAAAAACCATAAACAGAATCAAGTTTCTCTGGTGATGAAAAATCAGATTCAATTACAGGAGTAATATTATTATTTTTATAAAAACTAACTAAATCATTTGTAAAATCAAAAAAATTATCTAAGGCAAGTAAACACTTTTCTGATATGTATACCTCTTTCCAAGGACGAAAGTTAAACCGCGCTATAAATTGTTTAGAAGGAATAAATAAACTTGCAAATAGATTTAATTTTTGATCTTTCGCTATTTTCTTGAGATAAGTCAACTCATTCTGAAGAACCTTAATATCTGTGCCATATTGAAACCAAATTGAATTTATTAATCCAGTCGAAATTTTACTTTCGAACCTTTCTCTTTCTGAAGAAATATTATAATACTTTTTCAAATATGGATTGTAAGCTATACCTAATTTAACTTTTAAATTTTTTTCTTTTTTTAAAAAAGCTAATACATCAACTGAGTCAAAGTTTTTTTTCTTATTTGATCCTGACACAAGGAGAATTTCATTATTTTTATTAGTCTGAGAACTTTTAACAAAATCTAAAAAATCCTGATACGATTTTTCTTTGTTTTTTGAGTATTGATGAAAAAGGCTGTAGTGATAGGTAACATTAAATTCATTATAGTATTTAGATATATATTTAAAAGTTGAATTAAATAAATCCTTCTTTATGAGTCCTTTACATGGAATATTTATATTTTTTATATTATTTAATTTGCAGAAATTAAGTTTATTGTCTAACTGAGAAATATTTTTAAATGATAATTCAAATCTAATATTATTGTTCATTATTTAATAATCATATTTAATCACTCAACATATTAACGAAAACACGCATCTGCTACGATTCTTATTTTGGAGGTCGTTTTTTTATTCTTGGCCTTTAGAAAATAACTGGGGGAAATCTCTAATGCAGCTTTAAAAGAAATTTTATCTTCTGCAGATTTTGCGATAATTTGATTAAAACATTTCCAATTTTCTGGCATTAGCAAACCGGGCCAAGATAAATAAAGACCTACAAAAATCCCGAAAAATAAAAATAAAAAAAACCTCATAACAAATAAAATTTTTAATTTTACTGATTTAAATAAAAACAATATTTCAATTGTATTGGAAAATAATTAATAAATTATTTCCTTTCTTCTCATCGCACATATTTTATCCATAAAAGATTTTCATGAACTCGAGAGGTTAGAATAACAAAAATGTATTAATTTAGAATATGGCTAGCCAAGATTATCTAATTGCAATAGCTTTAATAGAGCAAAACTTAGTTAGAGCAATGCCCCTTGGAGGTAAAGAAATTAAAGATAATTTAGAGGAATCAGAAAATTTCAAGAAACTTGGAGAAGAGGTAATTTTAAATCTTTTAATGAGAGTGTTTCAAAGAAGTGATGAAGGTTCTTTAAAAAGGGTTTCTGAAGAAAAAGGTTTGCTCCTTGTTCATATGCATCCTAAAAGAATGCAGAAAGAACTTCCATTCATTAAATCTGAATGGATAAGAGACGGAGATACACAACAGTTTCTAAAATACCTTGGCAATCTCTCAAAAGAAGTATGGACTGCATCTTTCGTAAAATACAAAGGCATTGAATTTACTTCTATCTCGAAGAATGAGGAGATCTAAGATATATTAAAAATATTTTCTTTTCAAAGAATTTCTTTCTTCACAATATTATTTTCCCTTGTAACTCTAAAGCAGTTTCTACCATTACCAAAATCAATTGAGGAATAGTCAAAATCATTTTTAATATGCAAGGCACAATTGCCCTCAATACATATACAAGATTCAATAACTTCTCTCTGAATAACATCGTTAACATAAGGTTCCCTCTCTTTCTCTTCATCGAAATGCGGGCAGGCAATACCTTCAACTATACCTAAGCAATCAATTATGGCTAATTCTTTAGCATAAGAATCAGTTATACCTTTTTCAAACCAACAAATAGCCCCAGCACTTACACCACTCATTACAATTCCTTTTTCATAAGCATTTCGCAAAATTTTATGTAAATTCCATTCTTTCCAAACAGCTAACATACTTTTTGTATTTCCTCCGCCAACATAAATGATGTCTTGAGTTAAAACTATTTCTTCTAAGTTTTCTGTTCTAGAGAAGAAATCTATATGGCTTGTTATACAATCAAGTTTAGAGAATGCTCTATAAAAATTTAGTTTGTACAAACTACTATCGCCAGATGCTGTTGGAATAAAGCAAATTTTAGGTCTTTTTTTATTACTCAAAGAAACTATATATTTTTCAATTTCAAGAGAGCCTAATGAACGCCCAAACCCTCCTCCCCCAATTGCGACTATATTTTTACCAGGCATATTAAAAAATTGATTCATATATGAATTTAAGACAAATTACCATTAAAGATCAACTGGAATTAAAGAAGGTTTATTTTGATTCAATTCAATCATTAGATGAAAAAATTTATAGTCAAGAACAAAAAAGGGCTTGGTCAAGCCAAGCTTGGAATAATCCAAATTTTGATAAGTCAATAATTAAAGGAAAAGGTTGGCTTATAAGTAAACAAGGAATTATTATTGCTTTTGCCACAAGATATCCCACTGATAGAATTGCGCTATTTTACTGTAAAGGTAAATTCCAAAGAAAAGGTTACGGCTCTATGTTGCTTCATAAATTAGAAGATGAAGCAAAGAAAGAAGGTTTAGATTCTATTTATACCGAAGCGAGCTTAATAAGTTATGAATTATTTCTTAAAAATGAATGGGAAATTATACGTAAAGAAAAAGTTATTATAAATAATATTTTTTTTGAAAGATATAAAATGACTAAAATTATAAAAATTAATTAATTAATAATGTCTGGCAAAAGCAAGGGATTTATTCTATTTCAAAGGGTTCTAATTTGGGCGTTATACTTTTTTTCAGGATTTATACTTTATTCAAAAGAAGGTATCTTACCTTCTACATTAATTATTTTTTCAAGAATAATTTATCCATTATCTGTTTTTTGGTTGCAAATAAGAATTAAGAAAAGAACCAATTTTCTGCCTATTGATTCAAAAATGACGACATCACAGTTATGGTTTAATTTATTACCCGTTATTGCATCTCTAATAACTGTAATTTTTTCTTTAACTAATGCTTTTTTATATATTCTAGAAAAATTAATTAATTCTTAAAAAAAAGAACATTATTATTTCCTGATTGCATTAAATATTTCTCTCATAAAAACATAATGTAAAGAAATTTGCCTTTTAAATATATTTGTCTAAATTTTAAATAGTGATCAATAAAATCATGAAAAATATTTCATTAAAGGGAAATATTAATTTTGACAAAAAAAAAGAAATAAATGATTATGAATTATTCTCTTTAAAAATCACAGACAGTTTATATAAAAAAGATATTGGGAAATTTCTTGAGACCCTCTCCTCTCACTTTATTTAGGAAAATATTCTTTTTCTGATCTTCAAATTCAAACAGTCCTATTAATAAATAAGTATTTGAGGGATAATGTGTAAAACCATAAGAATACTCTAATGCAATTATTTCTTGCTGACTGCCAATTCCCAGATATTGAGAATCAAGTGAAAGCTTATCAATTATTTGTGGAGGCCTGGGATAACGGTGAAATTGCAAAATCAGATAAAACAGATAAATTTGAGATGTTATTCAGAGTTCATGCTCCAGGAGAGGGTAGAGTAGTTTGTTTATGTAAGGCACAGAGTGATAAAGAAATTTTTGAGCATTTTGCTCCATGGAGAGCCAAATTTGGCATTCATATGGAATTTACACCTGTAATAAGTTGTCAAAATGTTGTTGATTACCATAAAAATTTGTTCAAAACATTAGGGTAATTAACTTAAATATAAATTTTATCGTGATTAAACCATTTTCCAATCTTATTTATAAAAAAAAAGATAGAAATTTTTCTTCATCAAAAAGTGAACTTAAGAAAGAAGAAAACGTCAAATCTAAACCATTAATAATATTTGGCTTTATCATCTCATTAACTTCCATCTTTTTACTTTTATTCACCATTAATAATAAGTTTGGATGATATATGAGTAATTAGAACTATTACCTGGGAACAAATATGTCCTATTATTAATTTAAAAGTAACTAACTTAATGGCTTTTAACGAAGGGGGGATGGCATCGGGACTTCTCATCATTGCAGTATCAATAGTCTTTGCTGCCGGTTTTGGATTTTTAGTCTTGCATTTTGTACCTGGAACTCCATTTTAAATTATCCAACTTGATTTGATTCACAAAATATCTTAAACATTTACAGTTTCTAAATCCTGCATCTGATTATCATCAGAATTAGATTTTTTCTTTAATCGATAGGCATAAACTAAAGATCCTAAAGCTATGGTACTAGAGGCAAAAATCCCCGATATGAGTATCAAGGCAAAAAGAGCTCCTATTAGACCCCCTTTTAATCTGAGCAAATTTGATTTAATTAAAAGTATTGATAAAAAAACAATAGTGGCTTTAAGAGAAGAGATTTTTAGAAAAGTAAATGGATAAAAAGGATTCAACAACATTTTTGGCGGAAATAATTTAGATTGATTCTAAAAATAAATTTTAAAAACCGCATAAAAAAAGACTCAAATGAGCCTTTTAAAAATCAATATTAAATTTGATGATTTATGCATCAGGGTCAAAATTCTTTAGGTTTGGTCCAGCAACAAGACCAACGAGACCAAAAAGGACTAAAGAACCAATTCCAAAGCCTGCTGCCCAAGGATTGAAACCACCTAAAGCAAAAGAAGCTAATAAATTCATGATTTTAAAACATAATATCTCCGAGTAAGCATACAGATTTTTATGAAAAATATACCTATATTGAGACATTTCTTCGTAATTATTAGAATCGTTTAACTATCCTTTTAAAAAAATCCACAAAAATTTTATTATTTGTTTTATTATCATGGCATTACTATTTTGTTGGCGCACCTTAATACCACCAAGACCGTTTTTTTCTAATGACTTCCAACTATACCTTTATTTATGATGGAGAATGCCCATTCTGCAATCATTTTGCTGAGCTCCTTGAGATAAAAAGCAAGTTAAATAATATTAAAATTTTGGATGGTCGTAAAAATTTAACTCTAATTAAATCACTCCTAGATAAAGGCTATGACCTAGATAAAGGAGCTATTCTCATGAAAGATGAAGAGATCTTTCATGGGGCAGATGCAATTAATACTATTTGCAAAGAGATAAAAAATCCCTCAAGTAGTTTACTTTTGATACTTTCTAGAGTGTTTAAATCAACTAAACGAACAAATTTGATATTTCCTTTACTAGTCAGAGCCAGAAGATTTGCATTGATATCAAAAGGTATATCAATATCCCTAGTTTAAAAATAAAAACTTTCTAAATATTAAATAACATATTTATAAGCTTCTGTATCAATAAATGATAATTGATTATTTCTTAGCTAGAACTAAGTGGTAACAACAAGTATTAAATGATAGAGAACTTCAATCCCTTTATTTCATTGGGCGGTGATAACCAAAAAGTTAATCATATGGCTGAAGCGGCACTTGAAATGAATTTAACTTGCAATGATTTAAAGAAGGATTTAAATTTAACTGATGGTGATGTAGTGGATATGTTGCAACTAGTCATGGATAGGTTTAAAAATAGTAATTAAGTTTATATTTTTATCTTTTAATCGCTATATATCTATTATTTTTAATGAAAACAGTACAAATTGAGTTTTCGAAATATGAATTAGTTAACTTTTTATGGCCTGAATTAATAGAAGACTACGGATTTGATAAAGCCAGAAAAATAGTTTCTCAAGCTATTGACTTACAAAAAATGAATGGGACTAAAAATAGCACCATGCCAATCATATTTTCAGGAACAGGAGGATTAGCTCTAATACCAATACAAATGCTAGAGAAAGAAAACTTTGAGATTAATTATAAAGATAATCAAGTTTTAATATTTAATCTAAAAAGAAAGTCATTTCAAATCTTGAATGAAGCAAACTAATCTAAATTAGTAATTTCTCGATAAAGCCAAAAGTACCTTATAGTCTAATAAAACAATTAATTAATAATGACTTTTAAAGCGACCTACCTTGGTTCAAACGGTTGGCTCATAAAATTTAAAAAAACCAATTTAATTATTGATCCTTGGCTAAAGGGAGATTTAATATTTCCTCCAGGTGAGTGGTTTTTTAAAGGATCATTAGATGAAGAAATTTCAATGGATAAAAATATAGATATTATTTTGCTAACCCAAGGATTGCCTGACCACTGTCACGTTCCAACATTAGAAATGTTCAGAAAGGATATTCCTATAATTTGCCCTAAAAGTGCTGTTGAAACATTAAAAAAAATTGGTTTTAGTTCAATTAAAGTGCTTAAGCCAACTGAAAAGACAAATCTTTTTAATTTAAGTTTTGAAGCAACTGCTGGGGCTCCAGTGCCACAAATAGAAAACGGATATATTGTTAAAGATGATCTAGATAATGGGTTTTATATAGAACCGCATGGATATCTTGATGAAAATTTAAGCAAGCAAAATCTTGATGCAGTAATTACTCCCACAAAAAATTTAGAATTACCTCTAGTTGGTTCTTTTGTAAAAGGTGCTGATGTAATACCTAAATTGATTAACAAATTCAATCCAAAATACATACTTTCAAGCACCATAGGCGGGGATGCAAAATATTCAGGTTTTTTAAATAATTTTATTTCAGTTCAGGATTATGAAGAGAAATTAGATTGTAATCTTGTAGATCTAAAGAGTATGCAATCTATTATGATTTAAATCGATCCAAAAGATCTTTAATTAAGTTATTTAGTTTGAAAGTAAATCTACTTTAAAAGGAGCTCTAAAAATTCATTCTTTTTTTATTACCTCAATACTTTTATTAGCTTTAAATAGTAGCTATGTATGTGAAAATTCAAAGCTTAATCTTGTTATTAGAAATAATATTAATGGTGACTTTTCCATAATAGAAAAGATATCTGAGTTAAAGCCAGGAGCATTTATAAATATTAATTGGAATAAAAAAAAGCTTATGCTTCCATATTCTCTAAGAAAAGATTATATTTCCTTTACGGATAAAAAATGGGACTGGAGGTATCAATTTAATAAGGACGGATCGCCTGATATTAATAATCCTTCTTTACTCGAACTACTACCTTCTGGGGAGATTAAAACACATTTTTGTGAAACAGAAGATAATAAGTCAAACTTATAATTTCAGAATAAGTATTCTAGATTTTTAAACTTCTGAACTTCTTTGTAAAGATGAACAATCCAAAAAACCAAAATAAAATTTCAAGATATGTGAAACTTGAAGATTACAAACTTTTTGATTATGAAATTCCAGAAATCTTTTTGGACTTCGTAATTAAGAAAAATGCTGTAAATGTTACGACCAAACTAAAATTGTTAAAAAAAAATAAGAATACCCGAAATCTAATTCTAGATGGTACGAATATATTAATAAAAAAAATATTTATAGATAACTCACTACTGGGAAAGGAATACTACAAACAGCAAAAAAATAACTTAAAAATTGAAAATATAAAAAAAGATAATTTTTTATTAAAAATAGAAGGAGTGATTAAACCGAAGGAAAATACATCCCTTTTAGGAATGTATGAGAGCAATGGAATTATAACTACGCAATGTGAGGCGGAGGGATTTAGAAGAATAAGTTTTCACTCTGATAGGCCTGATATTCTAAGCAAATACACGGTGAGAATTGAGGCAGACAAGAATGATTACCCTGTCTTACTTTCAAATGGTAACGTCGTAAAAGAAAATAATCTTGCAAATAATCGACATGAAATAATTTGGGAAGACCCATATCCGAAACCCTCATATCTATTTGCATTGGTAGCTGGGAAACTTAATTGTGTAAAAGACAATTTCATAACAAAATCGAATAAAAAAGTAGAAATAAATATTTATGTTGAGTATGGCGATGAAAAATATGTTCAACATGCAATAAGTTCATTACAGAAATCTATGAAGTGGGACGAGGATAAATATAACCTTGAATACGATTTGTCATTGTTCAATATTGTTGCAGTCAGGCACTTTAATATGGGAGCAATGGAAAATAAAAGTCTCAATATTTTCAACTCAAAACTAATACTCGCTAATTCTGAAACAACAACTGATGAAGAATTAGAGAGAATAGAGGGTGTTATCGCGCATGAATACTTCCATAATTGGACGGGGAATAGAGTGACTTGTAGGGATTGGTTTCAACTATCTCTAAAAGAGGGCTTAACAGTATTCAGAGATCAACAATTCACTGCAGACCTTCATAATCGTGAAATCAAGAGACTTGATGATGCGAAATTTCTTAAAAGAAATCAATTTAGAGAGGATTCTGGTCCAACATCACATCCTGTAATGCCAGAGAGATACCAAGAAATAGACAATTTCTATACGACCACGATTTACGAGAAAGGAGCAGAAATAATTAGAATGCTTAATAACCTTGTAAAAGATGAAAATTTCTATAGAGGATTTAGTAATTACATCTCAACATATGATGGAAAGGCAGCAACAATAGATCAATTTGTCGATAAAATTTTGGAGCACAATAAGGAAATCGATCCTGAAAAGTTTAAAATCTGGTACAAGCAAAATGGGACCCCAAAAATTAAATTCAAGAGAATCTGGGATCAAACAGGCAAAAAACTTACAATTGAAGCCTCACAAAGTAATCCAATAAAGAAGAACCCATATAATGATTTACCTCTAATAATTCCTATAAATCTGGCTATATTTTGCGGTGATAATAAAACGATAGAAAAAACAGTTGTTTTAAAAACAACAAAACAAGAATTCATTTTTAGTAATTTACGATCTCACATCCAAATTCCTTTAGTAACTTATTTTCGCGAATTCTCTTCACCTGTTGAGTGGGAATCAGACACTACCTTGTATGAAAAATTTTTAATCTTAAAATATGAAAAAGATTTTTTTACACTATCTAATACTGTAAAAGTATTTTATAAAAAAATTATTTTATGCAGATTAGATGAAAAACCAGATCATAAAATTGAAAATAAATTAATAAACACCTTAATATCATTTATAAAAAATAAAGATATTAATTTATCCCTTTTATCAGAATTACTTAGTATTCCGACATTTGCTGAAATTGAATCGGAGATAGAAAATATAGACCCTTTAAAGGTATATAAAACTATTGACGAATTAAATCATTTATTCGGTACAAAATTAAAAGAACAATTACATTTTAAGCTCCAAGAAGTAGAGAAAAATCTAGATAAAGTTTGGCCAGAAGGTAAAAATGAAAGAAAACTAATCGAAACTATTTGGAAACTACTCTTAAGCAGTGATGATAGGGAAATTAAAGGCAAAATAATTAATTATGTCGATAGTAATTCGATGACGCTAGCAAAAGCTGCAATGAATTCTTTCAGTAGAATTAATTGTCCTGAAAGAAAAATTATTTCAAATAAATTCTTCAATAAATGGAAAAATAATAGTGTCGTTCTTGATAGTTGGTTCTCATTTAATGCATCAATAGAAATTGATGAAAAAACAAGCAACATCGAAAAATTATTTGAAAATAAGTTTTTTGATTCAAAATCACCAAACACTTTAAGAGCAATATTAAATACATTCGTAACAAGAAATAGTACTTTTCATGCAACTAATGGTTCTGGTTATAAATATATTGCAAAAAAGATAATTGAATTTGATAAATTAAATCCAATAGTAATTTCCCGCTTTGTAAAAGTATTTAGTAGATATAATCATTATTCAGAACCTTACAAAAGTAATATGGTTGAAACAATAAAGCAGATAAAAAAAAATAAACTATCAAAAAATACTAAAGAAGTTTTAGATGCAATCATAGAGTAATTTCTTGATGATATTTAACTAAATTTAATAATAAAGATTGTAATTATTAATAATAAAATAAATACAATATACTTATTAATAAAAATATAATCAAATACATTTTTATTATTATCTTTATTCCACTTTTTATTTACGTATTCCTTAGTTATAAATTTATTAGGTCTACCACAGTATAAACATGTTGGAGAAGTTTTTAAAATTAAATTTTTACATTGTGGGCACTTTTTTTTTTCCATAATTTAATCATACTGAAAAAATTTGAAATCAGAAACAACAAATAAAATAAGTAATTTTAATTTTTTTTTATTATATTTTGATTAATTAAATATCATTGCAAAAAAAAAAATGTTTCTAACTGTTTAAAAAAATTCAATATAATAAAAAATTAGTATTTGGTTTGAAATGTTTGCTATTGCACTTGGAATGTCCCCTATCGAAAAAATCACTGTTGCAATATCTGCTTCAATTTTTATAATCGCCTTTACATGGGTCTCGATTAAGGGAGACTTAAGAAAACTTGCTAATGAATTAATTGAAGATAATGAAAATAATCAGGATAATTAAAAAAATCTTTTAGCCTACTTTTCATGCAAACTAGGATAATCAATAATATGCCTAATTTCTTTTAAAGAAGAACCATAGATTTTTTCACCATTTAAGTGAACACCAATCCATTTTTCTTTTTGATTAAAAAAATTACTTTTAGTAGTATCTCTCTCGAGATAATCTTTAGTATCCCAATTTAAAGCTATATCCCAACCTTTATAATTTTCTATCATTGTGAAAGAGAGAACATACTCAAATAATACCCAGAGAGACATTGAACAAAAACAAAGGAAATAAGTATTTTTTTCGTTATTTTTATTTAATATTTATGTAGTACTGACTTTTATATTAAGAGCAGCTTCATCTGCATTTTTTCTGGCCAAATTAATGTCAGAATTTGATGAGAGAACAACACCCATTCTTCTGCCTTTTCTGGAAACTGGTTTTCCAAATATTAGCACTTTAGTCTTTTCAAATTTTAATGCCTCATTAAGACCCTCATAAATAGGATTTAGATACTCTTGTTTAGAGAGTATAACTCTGGTTGCAGAGGGTTCTATTAGATGAATATGCGGTATTGGTAAATTTAAAAAAGCCCTTAAATGTAATTCAAATTCATTAATATTTTGACTAACTAATGTAACCATACCAGTGTCGTGCGGTCTTGGAGATAATTCTGAAAATATAACCTCACTTCCTTTTATAAAAAACTCTACTCCGTATAATCCAGCTCCATTGAGGTTATTTAATATTCTACTTGTCATTCTCTTAGCTTCAATAATTAAGGACTCCTTAATCTCTAAAGGTTGCCAACTACATTGATAGTCTCCATTAGATTGAACATGTCCAATTGGTAAACAAAAAATATTTTCACCATTTTCTTTTCTTACAGTTAGAAGAGTAAACTCAAAATCAAAATTAATAAATTCTTCAATAATTACACCTTTAACCTTTCCTCTTGAATTTGCTTGAGCCTGTTTCCAAGCATTTTGTAAATCAGTTTTTGTTTCAACCAAACTCTGCCCTTTTCCTGAAGAGCTCATTAAAGGCTTAAGTAAAAGTGGGAATCCAATTTCATCTGCTTTTTTTTCTAAATCATCAAATTCAAAAATATAATCAAACTTTGCAGTTTTAATTTTTAAATCTTTAGAAGCTAAGTCTCTAATTTTATCTCTATTCATTGTAATTTCTACAGTTCTAGCGTTGGGAACAATATTGAATCCTTCATCCTCTAGTTCTTTTAGGGCCTCAATTGAAAGTGCCTCTATTTCTGGGACAACATAATCAGGCTTAAATTCTTTTATGACATTTTTTAAAATATTTTTATCTCCCATATCAATTACTCTTGAATAATCAGCAACTTGCATTGCTGGTGCTTTTTCATATCGATCAATTGCAATAACTTCTAATCCTAATCTTTTGGATTCTATTACTAATTCTTTTCCAAGCTCGCCACTACCAAGCAATAAAATCCTCTTTTTAGAAAAAATTGATTCTTTCATGTAAATAAAACTTATTTGTCAGCACCAGAAGGTTGTGAAGATGTATCATCTGTAATTTTTTTATCTTTAGAATAACTAAATAAAAAATTTCTACCAAACGAATTTTGACTTCGCATGCTATTAGTTATTGATCTTGAAATTGCTCCTAAAAAAAAGATTCCAATCATTGCCCAAATAATTCTTTCTAAAGCAATTGCTGGTAAAAAACCTTGACCGGAATTAATAATTTCAGTAAGTGGGTCTAAAGGGTCCAAATTTAAACTTGTTTATAATATTAATTATAAAGGGTTAAATAAATGAAAAATTAAAACTTATAAAAGAAATAACCAAAACCACCATAAAAATCAAACACAATAACGTCTATACAATGCTATCTTCAAAGGGTGATTTTTTTTTAGACATGCAAGTTGACGTGCAAAATACTACTGTTATTACAGCAGAAGGATCTTCCATTAAACTAGGTGAATATTCAGGGGAAGTAATTTTAGTTGTTAATGTAGCTAGTTATTGCGGAAATACTGCTCAGTATGAGGATCTTCAAAAGCTACATGATTTATACTCAACCAAAGGTCTAAGAATAATTGCATTCCCTTGTAATGATTTCGGAAAACAAGAACCCGACTCTCTTTCAGAAATAAAAGATTTTTGCACAACAAAATATGGAGTTAAGTTTGAAATCTATGAAAAAGTTCATGCAAAAGGCAAGACCACAGAACCATACACAACCCTTAACAAAGTTGAACCTGAAGGTGATGTTGAATGGAATTTCGAGAAGTTTCTGATAGGTAAAGATAGTAAAGTAATTGCAAGATTCAAGCCAGGTGTTAAACCGTTTGACGAAAACTTAATTGCCGCTATCGAAGTAGCTTTAGATTCGTAACAAACTTCCTAGTTATATTTAATTTAATTTAATTTAAAATTAATTATCAGAATCAACTTCTACGTCTATTATTTCATCTTTAACAATTCTTTTTTTAGGTTTAATTGATTTTACCTCTAGCTCTGTTGTCTCTTTCTTAAATTCACCTTTTACTGCTTCCTCTGTCTTTACTTCTGAATCTACTAATTCT
>JAOIOX010000025.1 GCA_028140765.1 Prochlorococcus sp. AH-736-N03
TTCAAGATATTGTTTGAAATTTTTGTCCCAATTTGTTTTTGAATTATTCTTTTTAAAGGCCGTGCACCATAGGCATGATCGAAACTATTTTCGGCCAATTGGTTAATTGCCTCATCAGTAATTTTGAATTTTAAGTTTTTCTTGTTAAGCCTTTTTTCTAAATTTTGAAGCTGGATTTTTGCAATTTCTTTTATATCATTTAGTTCTAAATTATTAAAAATAACAATTTCATCGAGTCGATTTAAAAACTCAGGCTTGAAAAATTGTTTAAGTTCATTATTAACAACTTTTTTAATTTCATTTGTATCTTCTTTTCTAACTGATAAGTCATTAATTGATTGACTTCCCAAATTACTTGTGAGAACAATGATTGAATTTTTGAAATTGATTATACGACCTTGACCATCAGTAATGATTCCATCATCAAGAACCTGTAAGAGAATATCTAAGATATCTTTGTGAGCTTTTTCTATTTCATCTAGGAGTATTAATGAATAAGGATTTTTGCGTACAGCTTCAGTCAGTTGACCGCCTGATTCGAAACCTAAATATCCAGGAGGCGCACCTATAATTTTGCTCACTGAATGCTTTTCCATATATTCAGACATATCCAGTCTTGTAATTGAAGAATTCGAATCGAATATTATTTTGGCTGTTACTTTACTTAGCTCTGTTTTTCCAACACCAGTTGGACCTAAAAAGAGAAAACTGGCCAATGGCTTGCTTGGATCATTCAAACCAGTCCTTGATCTCTTAATGGAATCTGTAACAGCCCTAATTGCACTATCTTGACCAATTATTTTTTCTTTAAGGATTGACTCGAGGCTCAAGAGTTTATCTTTTTCTGACTGGTTTAAGTTCTGTACTGGAATAGTGGTCCACTTTGAGACAACTTCTGCAATATCATCAAAAGTTACCTCTTGTCTTAAAAGACTTGTATCTCCATTTTTTTGGGACTTTACAAGGTACTCACTTTTTTCTTTCAATTTTTTTTGCAAAGAATTTAAAGTTCCAAATTCTAATTCTGCTGCTTTGTTGAGGTCAAAACTCCTTTTGGCTTGATCTATTTGCAATTGAACAGATTCAATTTCTTCTTTTATGGTGCTAATCTCATCAATTTCATCTTTTTCTTTTTTCCATTGAGCGCCTAATTCTGCCTGTTTATCTTTAAGAGATAAAAGTTCATTATTGATTTTTTTTAATCTTTTTACAGAAAAATCATCTGTTTCCCTTTTTAAAGATAATTTTTCCATCTCAAACTGCAGAACTTTTCGATCAATTTCATCAATTTCTTCAGGTTTGGAAGTTATGACCATATTTAATCTTGAGGCTGCTTCATCGATTAGATCTATTGCTTTGTCAGGAAGAAATCTATCGTTAATATATCTTTCGCTAAGGGTTGCAGCTGCAACTAAAGCATTATCAGAAATTCTCACACTATGATGGACTTCGTATCTTTCTCTCAGTCCTCTTAATATTGATACAGTATCATCTATTGAGGGAGCATCAATTTTTATTTTCTGAAATCTTCGTTCTAGAGCAGGATCTTTCTCTATATTTTGTTTGTGTTCATTAATAGTTGTGGCACCAATACATCTAAGTTCTCCTCTCGCAAGCATTGGTTTTAATAGGTTGCTTGCATCTAAAGAACCTCCGCTAGCACCAGCTCCAACAACTGTATGAATTTCATCAATAAAAAGAATAATCTTTCCGTCTGATTCCTTAACTTTCTTCAGGACATTTTTTATTCTTTCTTCAAATTCTCCACGATATTTTGCCCCAGCTATAAGTAAACCCATATCTAATGAAATTAGTTGCCTATCTTGTAGTGCAGAAGGTACATCGCCATTAATTATTCTTTGAGCCAACCCTTCAACAATGGCCGTTTTGCCAACCCCAGGTTCTCCAATAAGAACTGGATTATTTTTTGTTCTTCTACTCAATATTTGAATTGTTCTTCTAATCTCGTCATCCCTGCCAATAACTGGGTCTAAAATTCCATCTCGTGCAGATTGAGTTAGATCAATACCGTATTTTTCCAAAGACTCATTAGAACTATTAAATTCATTTTTTACTGCAGGATCTGACTTCATTTTCTTTATAATTTCAAGAAATTCTGGAATACCTTTTTGATTTAAAATTTGAAATCCATATTTATCATCATAAGTGAAACCGTAAACTAAGTGTTCTGTTGATATCACTACATCATTTAAAGTATTTTTAATATCATTCGCCTTCAAAAATATTTTGTGAAGAGTATCACCAATATATAAATTATTTTGTTTATTTTTCATTTTTGCCTTCGAATTTAATGAAGAAATTATTTCCCTCTCAAGATCTTTTAGATTTAAATTATTTATTTTAAATATCTCTTTTGTTATATTGTCCTCTTTTATAAGAGCTAATAATAAATTATCAGAGTCTACGTTTTGTTGATAATTTTTATAAGCAATATCTTTGGCAAAAATAAAACAGTTCCAAGCAGAATTTGAAAATTCGCTTGGAACTATTTTCATCAATCAAAAATTTGGATGTGACCGTATTAAATATTAAGTCAAAAAGAGCGTTTAACTATTTAGAAGATTTATTCGACAATAACTTTACCTACCATTCCAGCGCCTCTGTGTGGCTCGCAATAGTAATCATAAGTTCCTGCAGTATCAAATGTTTCTTCCCAAGACTCTCCTGGAGCAAAAGCTAAGTCTGCATGACTTAATTCCTCATGCCCATCAAAAACAGCATTGTGAGGGGCAAGTTTATTATTGACGAATTTAACTGTATCACCAGCACTAATGGTGACTGTACTTGGTTCAAATGCAAGCATTCCAGCATCTGTTCCAAGTTTTACTTCAACAGTCTTAGCTGAAACTGATGAAATACCTAAACCTAGAGTTAAAACTATTGCAAATAACCCTGCAAAGATTGAACGTAACATAATAAAAATTTGCTTATCTATACATATTACAAGGCTTTGGTTACCTAACTGCGAGAATTTTAATTGTTATTACAGCTTGGTAATTTTGATAACCTTAAAATATCATTCAGTGACTTGGCATAACTTTTAAGTTTAAAAGTCTCAGGATTAGTGATGGGGACATGATTAAAGTCATATTTTTTGATACTGAAGCTATCCCAAGGAGTAGTTTGTACGGGTAGAATTCTTAATAAAATTTTTAGAATTTTTTTTGTAAGCGGTATCGCAAAAAATCTCCTCATATTATTTTTCTTTAAAAGTATAGTTATGGCATCATCAATTGAAATGAATTTTTGACCTAGCACAAATTTTCTGAAGCCTTTGTATTGCTCTTCTTTATGATTTTTAATTAGAAACCCGCAAATCTGGGCGATATCATTTGCGTGTATAAAGTGAAATTTAGAATCGAGTTTTAAAAATCTTGCTAACCAAAGCCATTTTCCAATTTCTTTCAATCCACTAGTTAAATAGCTCACAGGATATTTACTTTTTTTTCCAAGATTACCTCCAAAAACCAAGGTAGGGAAAACAGCGAATGTTTTTTCTGCAAATGAGCTTTCTCTAAGTCTCTGGAAACATTCATATTTTGTTTGAATGTACTCTGTTCCATAAATCAATGATTCCCTCATTAATTCTGTTTGGGTATCAAGAATGCTAGCTGTTGAAAAATAAATAATCTTGTCTAACTTTTCAATATCAAGCATTTCTAGTAATTCTTCAAAAGCTTTAATATTTACTTCATAGGCTCTTTTTGGATCTCCCCAAGCTGTTGCAGTATGTATTAGGTAATTAATTTGACTAATTTCCTTTTTATACCTATTTGATTCCCTGATATCGCACACCATTAACTTGACTTTTTCATTTTTTTGAATAGAAATTGGCAACTTACTTTTGTCTCTTACCATGAGATAAAGCCTGAATTTTGTGTTTTTCAAAAACCAATCAACTAAATATTGGCCAACACATCCATTAGCGCCTGTTATTAATAAGTTTTTATATGCCAAGATTTTGACTAGTAGGTGAGTTTTTTTCCATGTTCAAAAAATGTTTGAGCATTTTCTTCTGGAGTCCCAGGTAAAATCCCATGACCTAAATTAAGAATATATTTCCTATCTTTAATTTTATTGAAAGTGTTATCTATCCTTTCTTTTATTGATTCTTCGTTTCCGAATAAAATGCCAGGGTCAACATTACCTTGAATTCCTATCCCGCTGGGGATTCTTTTACAAGCCTCTTCAATATCTACTGTCCAGTCTAATGAGATTATATCTACTCCAGTTTTTGCCATTCTTTCTAGTACACCTGCACTTCCTGAAATGTAAAGAATTATTGGTGTTTTAGGGTATTCCGCTTTTACAATTTCAACAACTTTTTTTTGATACGGCCCAGCAAAAATATCATAATCTTGTGGACTTAGTTGGCCCGCCCATGAATCAAAAATTTGTACTACTTGCGCTCCAGATTTTATTTGATATTTAAGATATTCTCCAATAGATTTCGCAAAATGATCAAGAAGTTTATGAAGTAAATCTGGTTCATTAAAAGCCATTGATTTTATTAAAGAATAATTTTTACTACTTTTACCTTCAACTACATACGCAGCAAGAGTCCAAGGAGCGCCAACAAAACCTAAAACTGTTGCCTCATTATTCACATCTTTTCTTAGTGAAGTAAGAACTCGCCCAACAAAACTTAAACTTTCACTTGGATTTAGTTCTTTTAAATTTTCTACCTGGTTAAGAGTTCTTATTGGGTCCTCAATAATTGGACCTTTACTTTCTATTATTTCAAAATTTATTCCCATCCCTGGAAGAGGTGTGAGAATATCTGAAAAAAGTATCACTCCATCCGGTTTGAAAGCATGAAAAGGCTGCATTGAAATCTCATATGATAATTCTGGATTTTCAGACCTCTCCCTAAAGCTTGGGTAACGCTCCCTTAAATCTCTATAGATTTTCATATATCGTCCTGCTTGCCTCATCATCCATACTGGAGGCCTATTTACTTTTTTACCTAATGCGGCAGAAAGTAGTAGTGGTAAATCTTGACCCATTTTTCAACTCGATATTTTTAAAAAAAATTAAAATCCAACTTAAAAATCTTACAATGCAAAGCAGAGCAAAAACGTTATATGAACATTTATATGAAGCACTAAATTAAATGAGCCTTCTCACTTTTTTGATTGATGTTTGAAGATACTCACGCTTAATGGAGGCAAAGCAAGTTCTAGAGCATTTTGATAATCATGAATATTGTAATTTATAGTTTCTTTACCTCCCATATTTCCCTTGTTACTGCCCCCGTATTTAGAGCCATCTGAATTAAATATTTCTTTATAGAATCCTTCCACAGGGACACCTACTTTGTATGACCCATGAGTATTAGGTGTAAAGTTAGCAACAACAACAAGCCATTCATTGGTCTCGTTTTCTCTCCTCATAAAACTTATAACCGAATTGGATTTGTCATTACAATCAATCCATTGGAATCCATAAGGATCAAAGTCATTTTTCCATAATGCAGGTTCATTTTTATAAAGAGCGTTTAGGTCATCAATCAAATTTCTGATACCTTTATGAGGCTCAAACTCTAGTAACTCCCATTGCAGATCATCCCAAACATTCCATTCTTGTCTTTGCCCAAATTCCATTCCCATAAATATCGTTTTTTTACCAGGGTGGGTCCACATATAAGTTAGTAATGCTCGAGTATTTGCATATTTCTTCCAGTCGTCGCCAGGCATTTTATGCAAAAGATGACTTTTTCCATGGACAACCTCATCATGACTAAGTGCAAGCATAAAGTTCTCTGTATAGTTATACGTAATTGAGAAAGTTACACTATTTTGATGGAATTGCCTAAACCAAGGATCTATTTCAAAATAATCAAGCATATCGTGCATCCATCCCATATTCCATTTCAAGTTAAACCCTAACCCTCCCATGTCAGTTGGTTTGGTTACCATTGGCCAAGTTGTTGATTCTTCAGCGATAGAAAGTGCACCTGGGAAATGTTGGAAGAGTACATGATTAGCCTGTTGAAGAAATTTAACGGCTTCTATATTTTCATTTCCACCATTTTCATTGGGGATCCATTCTCCATCTGGACGTAGGTAATCTCTGTATAGCATTGAAGCTACAGCATCTACTCTTATGCCATCAATATGAAACTCTTCAAACCAATAAACGAGGTTCGCTACTAAGAAATTTCTTACTTCGTTTCTGCTGTAATTAAAAATTAGAGTTCCCCATTCTTTGTGTTCACCTATGCGTGAATCTCCATGTTCATAAAGATGACAACCATCAAAAAATGCTAAGCCATGCTTATCTTTTGGAAAATGACCAGGCACCCAATCAAGAATTACGCCTATACCCTCTTCATGACATTTATTTACAAACTCTCTAAATTCATTTGGAGTGCCAAATCTACTTGTTGGTGCATACCAGCCTGTAACTTGGTATCCCCATGAACCATCGAAAGGATGTTCAGATATTGGCATTAGTTCAATATGAGTGAATCCTCTCTCTTTTACGTAAGGGATGAGTTTCTTGGTTAATTCTGGATAAGTTAATAATCTGGTTCCAGGTTTTAAATCGGCTGCAGGCACTGGTTCTCTTGGTTTACCATTATTCTCCAGATATTTATTATCTGTTGATTCATGGAGCCAACTTCCTAAATGCATTTCATAAACTGAAATTGGCTTGTTAATTTGACTAGAAGAATCTCTATTTGAAATCCAAGAACTATCATTCCAATTAAAGTTTTTCAATTTTGAAACTATTGAAGCATTTTGAGGTCTGATTTCATGAAGGAAACCATATGGATCAGCTTTCTCATAAATATGACCTTGTTGTGTTCTTATTTCGTATTTATATGTGTCCCCTTCTTGCATTGTTGGCATGAATAGTTCCCAAATCCCCCCCAATCTTTTTTGCATTGGATGATGTCTTCCATCCCAAGAATTTATATCTCCAATTATCGAGATTGATTTTGCATTTGGAGCCCAAATGCAAAACATGACTCCTTTTTGATTCTTTTCTTCAATGAGATGTGCTCCCATTTTTTCCCAAATATGATGATGATTACCTTCTGCAAAAAGATGTCGATCAACTTCTCCCATCCACTCTTCTCTATATGACCAAGGGTCATGTTGTGTATGTGTGATCCCTCCTCGTGAAATATTTATTTCGTAATTATAATTTGGATTTTCAGGCAGGATAGCTTCAAAAAGCCATTTATGGTTTATGCTTTCCGCCTTATAGGTATTGTTTTTAAATTTTATTTTAACTTCGTCTGCTTCAGGCATCCATACCCTTACAACCCATTGTTCTTCATAAAAATGAGGACCTAATATTTTTAATGGATTATCATTGCAACAATTTTCTAGGTTGATAGCTTCTGATTTAATCCAGTCTGCTTGAATTGTCTCGATCATGACTGGTAGATATTAAGGATTTATAATATCAAATGATTAACCAAAAAAATTATTATTTAAGAAAAAAAGGGGTCATTTTCATAAATGTTCTTTTAAGGCTAAAACTTAGAGTAATAACTCTATGACTTGCTGATGGGGCTCCAATATTGCCCTCCTCAAATCCAGGATTAACACCGATAGCGGGATAAGCTGCTGCAGATATAGATAAGCGAAGCTTGCTATCTTTAATCAAACAAATATTTGTTGGCTGCATTTTTATTTGATAAATGCATTCTTCACTTATTTTGGAGTTTTTAACCCTTAAGAATCCGGTTGAAAATTGATTCACCTTTTCATTACCTTCTTCAATTAAAGACAAAGCAAGGCAGATATCAAAATTGGGCTGATCACTTTTTACTTGGATTTCTAAAGTGGGAACCCCTCTTAAATATTGATCTTCTTCGAAAGAATCGGTTTGAAAAACACCTACATCCAGTCGTTTATCAATAATACTTCTATCAAACTTTCCTGGATTTGGACCTAAATGCCCACCGTCAGATGGAGTAGGTCTCCATGGGTCATTGACAATTGTGAACCATCCTGATCCTTTTGAATTTATGGTAAGACTTCCATCTTCAACCTCTATATTTGCTGTGCCATCGCTTTTGAGTCCAAAAATAAATTCAGGATGAAATTTATTATCTAATTCTTCCCATTTATTTAATGAAATATTCCATATTTTTTTCTCGTCTTTAAAATTCTTAGAATTTAATTTTTCATCTGATTTTAAATATTTATCAAAAAATTTTAATAAAGATTCTTGTGATCCCTCCCACCAATTTAGATGTGTCGCATTCCCAATAATAATCTCTGGGCTTCCACCAGCTTCTTTAGATTTTTTATAAAGATCAAAGGCACCTTTTAAATGTGGATCCCAAAGTCCTCCAATAATTAACATAGGTTGTTTAATCCATTTTGAAATTGGTTTAAATTCTTCAAATGGGCGAGCATTATTTAAATTTTCAAGCCATTCCAAAACAAAGCTATTCGGATCATATTTTTTTAAAGTATCAATTCCTTCCCTTAAATAACTTTTATTTTCTAAGGCTAATCTAATCTTTTCCCACACAAACAAATTATTTTCTCTTTTCATTTTAAGTGCTGCGATTTGGAGCCCCCATGCAATATTGTTATGCCACCAATATGCTCCTCCATCTGAGCACCAATGATCCTTAATATTCATCCCAGTCATTGCTGGAGATAAACAATCGGGCGGCTTTGAATTTAATTCACCAGTTAGTTGAGTAAATCCTTGATATGAAAAACCATATAAGCCAAGTTTTCCATTACATTCTTTTAGAGACCTTACCCATTCATGTGTTTCTGAAGTATCGCTAGCTTCTTGAGAAAAACCATTAAAAATTCCTTCAGAAGAACCCATTCCTCTAACATCTTGAATTATTACCATATATCCTTTTGAAGCCCACCATTCTGGGTGAGAATAGGTAATAGTTGAAGCTATCTCCCTGCCATATGGTTGTCTCATCAATAATGCAGGCCATGGTCCATTATTATTATTAGGTAACCAAATCCTTGATATAAGTCTTACTCCATCTCTAAGTACTAGAGACTTGTCAAACCATCTTGAAACAGACATCTAGGCTTTAGATAATGTCTGGACAGTGCAGCCCAATGACGTAGATAGAAAAGATCTCTGCGTTAACAGGAGTTAACTTTTTTTTGTTTGATACATACTCTATAACTTTATCTGAACTAGCTGAAATACCTTTTGAATTAAACTCTCTAAACTTATTACATAAATTCTTTGCTTCGTTTGGATTCTTTTTTACACTTTCCAATAAATTAGATTGACTAAAAACAGGGTATAAAGAGTTGGAAAACAAAAATAACAAAAATAATAAAGGTTTCATTATCACTAACTTTTTCTAAATTCTACATTAAAAAAATTTTTTAACCAAGATTTTAAATAGATTTCTCGATTTGACAAGCTTTCCTAATCCATTCTTTTAAGAGACTAAAAGTTGTATCTGTCTCATTTTTTACTCTGAGGCTTCTTTCTAATCTACCAATTTTGCGTTCTAATTCGTAAGGAGTAGATAGTGATAATGATTTAATAGAAGATATACCGCAATGTAAAAGAAGATATGCTTGCGGTGGAGAAATTCCAATTTCTTTTTTAAAAATAGCTATAGCTCTAATTTTTTTTAGATTATTCAATGTACATAGTGAAGACTTCCTTTGAATCTCATTTATATCTAGGTCAGAAAGATTACTTAATTTTTCAAAGTCAGTTAGATTATTTTGAATAAAAAAAGATTTCTCATGTCTAAAATTAGTTGGCAAAAAATTTAAAAAGGTTTTTCTTTCCATTTTTTAACAGATTAATTCATTTTGACATTTTTTTGAACTTCTCCCATAACTACTGGTTTACTTACGCCATCTGAAATCTTTTCAAGTTTTCTTATCTTTATTTTTACATTCGCACCTGATCGGCTACCTTTCCTTAAGTTTTCTGATAATTGTTTTAAAGTTGGTTCAATAGATTCTTCTGGAAAGTCATCATCTGCTTTTGCAATAATTAAATCGAACCCATTGTCATAAACAATTGGAACATATTTTGCACTTTCTATTACAACCTTTTCGGTATAACTTTGTATGAATGCCCAACTACTCAAAGAAAGCAATAATGAAAATATAGTTGCTCCAATTATCCGAAATTTAAAACCAAAATTAAACAAAAAAGCTGCTATGGTGCAAATGAAAAGAAATATTCCAAAGATTCCAAAAATTTTGGGTGTGTTCTCTAATAGTTCAAAAAAAGACATTTAGTGGCTTTGACCTGATTAATTTCTTATATTTTGTAAGCCTACTCTATTTTTGGGCTCTAACTTGAAAAAAATTAGATCTCTAAATTTAAATACTAAGATTCTATTAGTAGGGATGCTTTTCCCCTTAGGCTTTTTAGGCACTTTTCTATTAAATAATTTTTTAAGAGAAACTTATAGTTCTAGAAAATTAGAATTAGAAGAAATTATTGAGAAATCTTTAGATAAAAATGTTGATTTGGGTGATTATGTCGGGATTAGATTTCTAGGTTTTTCTTTAGGTAATTCAAAAATTAATGATAAAAAAGATATAGGTTCTGAAATCAAAGCTAAAAATGTATATGTGGGCATTATGCCTTTTAGATCTTTTTTAAAACAAAAATGGATAGTAAAAATAATTCCTGATCAAGCTGCGATTAATATTGATAGAGATTTTTTTAAAAGGGATAAACCATATGAAAAAGTTAGAAGTACAAAAAAATCAACATTAAAATATGAATTGAACTTTAACTTAAATAAATATTCAATCGTTAAGTTTAAAAAAGCAGGATTAAAAACAAAAGTAAAAGGTAATTTCGTCTACAAGTCAAGTAATAGACAAATTATTGCAAATGTAAAATCAAATTTTGATGAAAAAGGTTTTTTAAAATTAAAATTAAATACAAAATTAAATCAAGACTTTTTAAAACTGGATTTATTTTCTAAAGGTTTAGATCTTGAGAATTCTGAATATATTATTGGCAATAGAAAAATTAGTTTTAAAAAAGGTAATTTCAAATCTAACTTTCAATTTAATAAATTACCAAATGAAACATTTTGCAAAGGAAGATTTTCTTTTACTAATTTAAAAATAAAATCGGAGGCTTTCTCAGAAAATATAAATTCAGATTCAACTAGTTTTTTTTGTAAAGATAATAATTTAATAGGTAATTCAGAAAAATTAAATTATGGAACTTTGACTTCGAATTTTAATCTAAATGTGCCATTTAATAAAAGTTCCAGTAGTATTGATCTAAAAGGAAGTATTGGATATATTAATAGCCTCAACCCAGATATCCAATTATTGGGTAATATTCCATTTTGGTATGATAAAAGAGGTATTAATTTTGGTGATATTGATACTAGTTTTAAAATAAATAGAACTCAATTATCTAATTTAAATATTTTCCGAAAAAATGATATAAGAGGGTTCATTACTGCTAGAGGAGAATTAAAAGGAAAAATTATTGATCCTGATATTTCAATAAACTTTAATATTGATTACCCACACTTTAAAGGTATCCGCATTCGAGAAACATGGGAGGGAGATATTAAAAATGATAAAAATTTATTTTTATTGAATATGAAGGCCAAAAAGTCTCCAATACCCTCTTTTTTAACAATTAAATTCGATTCTGATCTTAAGTTAGATAATTTATCTTTTAGTAGAATTTTTAATTCTAATAAAGGAAGCATTGAAGTATTTAAAGAGAATAATAGTTATGTTTGGAAAGCTAATAATTTTCCTCTTGATGAACTTGAATTATCTATAGACAAAAATCAATTCGATAGAATTAATGGAATTATTAATGGTGATGGATCATTTTCGTCAAACCAGTCATACCTTGATGGGCGAATTGCTTGGAGTTTAGGCAAATATGGGAATATTAATTTAGCCAATTCATTATTTGATTTCCGCGTTAAAGATAATTCTTTTTATATAAACTCTTCATTGTATCCAATTGATGGAGGAATAATTGAAGTCGAATATGATTCAAGTAAAAATGATTTAATTAATACACTATTCACCAATATAAGTACTAGTTGGACTATCCTGACTGCGTATGATATTTTTAATTTTGACAATAAAAAAGATATTCCCATAAGTCAATTTAATATTTTGGATGATTTGGAAATAAATAAAGATAATAAATCACTTAAAGAGAGGATCGATTTTATAAAAAAACTTAAAGAAAGTAATAATGACTTTGAGGATAAATTTAACTTTAAAAAATATATAAGCAAATTCAAAAGTAGATATAATGGAAAATTGACTATCAAGGGAGATAACCCACTCAACTATAAATTAAATGCAAGATTAAATGGTTATCTTAATGTTCCTAAAGATGAGAACAAAAATATCAAAGAGGAATTTGCCATTGATTTGGAAGGAGGATTATTAAGGGGCAAAGGTTCTTTAAAAATTAAAAATCTTCCGTTGAGCTCTGCAAATATCTTTTTAAATCAGCCAAGAGATTTTATGGGAGGTTTGGATATCAATTTATTTTATGATTTGGACAAAAAATCTTTCTTTAGTGAAATTTCTACTAATAATTCATCAATAAAAAATAATGAAATATTATTTGATAAAGGATTTATTGAATTCACTAATTCTATTTTTGATATTGATTTTGCCTTGCTCATAAATGATTCCAAAACACCTCTTAATATCAAAGGTGAAATACCTATTGATAGATCTGATAATTTAGATCTAAGGTTGTTTGGCGATGGAAAACTTTTTGAATTAATAGAAAATTTTACTGATGAATTCTTCACTTTTAAGAAAGGTGACTTGAACCTTAGAATGATAATAAAAGGAACTCTAAATAAACCTATATTGAACGGATTTATTGCGATTAAAAATTCTGAAGTTGATCTATACAATAATATAATCAAAGATATTAATAGTTCGATAATTTTTGATTTTGATTCGGCACAAATTGAGAATCTTGAAGCAATCTCTGAAGATTCCGGAAAATTTTTAGTAAAAGGATTTATGCCTTTTTATCAAAATGATCCTAGAAAAGGAAGGATTAATTTTAAGACGAATAAATTTAATATAAAAACAGATAATTTAAATTTTTTATTAGATTCAGATTTGGATTTAACTGGATCATTTGAAAGTCCTGTTTTGGGCGGTTCTATATCTTTTAATAATGGATTTTTTAATTTTAACAGTACCAATCAATCTAATAAAAAAGATAATAATAATAAATTAAAAGAGGATAAAAAAGAATGGCCAGAACTCTCTTGGAATAATAATCAAAATATTGAAATAATTTCAAATGAAACAATCTTGAATTCAGTTCTTTTGGGAGAAACTTTGCCTAATTATTTGGATAATTTGTTTTTTGATAACCTTGTTTTAAAACTTGGACCAGAATTCAGAGTTCAATATTCAGAGATGGTTCAAGCTTATTTAAATAGTATTGTGGACCTTAAAATAAATGGTGGTGTAGGAAAAGATTTAAATGTTAGTGGTCTTATTAAGTTAGAAAAAGGTATAGCGAACCTTTATACTACGCCCTTTAAACTTGATAAAAATAAGGAAAACTATATTACATTTGCATCAAGAAGTGGTGTTGTTCCTTATATTATTTTTTCTTTAGTTAGTAAAGTTCCAGATTCTATAATTCCTATAAGTGAGAATAATAAAGATTCAAACATCTCAGGTGATCTTGATGTAAATGCGACATCTAGTGGTTTTGGATCATTTGGGATTGGCAATTCAAGGCTTATCAAAATTGAAGCATCTTATGAAGGGTTTTTAGATCAATTATCTTTTGCTGATGAAAATAAAAGAATCCAATTAAGAAGCACGCCAAGTTATAACAGATCACAAATAATTGGTTTAATTGGAGGCAATTCTGCAAATTTAATAAATAGAGCATTTATTTCCCAACTTAATAATGCTGATGCATTTAGTGAAAGATTTCAATTATCTCTATATCCAGCGTTAATTGAAAATAATGATTCATTAAATAATATTCTTTCCAATGAAAATTTAGATATCGAGAATGATGGTCAATCATCTTCTAATGAAGAATTTTCTTCTCAAGCTTGGGTGGCGGAAATAGGTCTTGATATTACTGATTCGATAAATTTTGCCTTCCAAACTGTTCCAGGTAGGGATGATATTTCACCTTTAGGAATTTTGACTTTTCAGGCAAATCCAAACTTAGAATTATTAGGTTCTTATGATTCCGATGGGGAATGGAAAAGTCAAGTTCAATTATTTTTTAGATATTAACTCAGAGAGAAATTTACTTTAAAGAATCATTAATTTGGATTAATATTAAATTAACCAAAAAATATTATGGCTAATATCTTTGAAGTTCCTCAGCCAGGAAATGATCTACTAGAAAAAGCTGATAAAGTTCGTTTGGCATCAATAAAAATAAGTCAGACTGAAAATCAACATCGAATTAAAGCCTTAAATTTTATGGCTGATTTTCTAGAAAAAAATTCTAATGAAATATTAGAGGCTAATAGTGCAGATTATTCAAGTGCAGAAAAAAAAGGTATTTCTAGTGCTTTACTTTCTAGATTAAAGTTATCAAAAGCAAAATTAAATTCAGGAATTGAAGGAGTAAGAAAAGTTGGAGAATTGGCTGACCCTGTTAATCAAGTTCAAATAAACAGAGAGCTTTCAAATGGATTGATCTTAGAAAGAAAAACTGTGCCAATTGGAGTCTTAGGGGTTATTTTTGAATCAAGGCCAGACGCCGTGATGCAGATTAGTTCTTTAGCAATAAGATCAGGTAATGGCGTAATTCTAAAAGGTGGTAGTGAAGCCAACTTAACAAATACTGCAATAGTTAAAGCATTGCAAGAAGGTTTAAACGCATCAGGTTTCGATAAAAATGCGATATGTTTATTAACAAGTAGAAAAGATAGTATGGCTATGTTAAATCTTGAGAAATATATTAATTTAATAATTCCTAGAGGAAGTAATGAATTAGTTAAATTTATTCAGGAGAATACAAGAATTTCTGTGCTAGGCCATGCTGATGGAATTTGTCATTTGTATATAGATATTGAGGCAAATCTTGAGATGGCCTTGTCAGTAGCTTTGGACAGTAAAATTCAATATCCTGCAGCATGTAATTCTATTGAAACTTTATTAATCCATAAAGATATTGCACCAGCTTTTTTAGAAAAGGCCATCCCTTTGTTTAACTCTAATGAAGTTAAATTAATTGGTGATAAAAGATCAGTTGACTTAGGTTTAAAGTATGAGGCTAGTTTAGAAGATTGGCAAACTGAATATTTAGATTTGATTTTATCGATAAAAATTGTTGATGATCTGGAAGAGGCAATCACACATATTCAAAAATATAGTTCAAAACATACAGATGGAATAATTACTGAAAATTCACATACTGCCAATAAATTTATGAATGAAGTTGATAGTGCAGGTGTTTTTCATAATTGCTCAACAAGGTTTGCAGATGGGTTTAGATATGGATTCGGAGCTGAAGTTGGGATATCTACTCAAACTCTTCCACCGAGGGGACCAGTAGGTCTAGAAGGTTTGGTAACTTATAAATATTTCTTAAAAGGTGATGGGAATATCGTTGATGATTTTTCATCAGGAAAGGCTATCTATACACATAAAGATCTTTAAAACTTTTAAAGATGGAAACTTTTTTAAAAATTGAGAATATTAAACTTTGGGCTAGAGTTGGCGTTCTCGATGAAGAAAGGGAATTAGGACAACTATTTAGTTTGGATATATTTTTGTGGACTGACTTTGAAAAATGCACTTCAAATGATGATATTAAAAAAACAGTTGACTATTCAAAATTAGTTGAAATTTTAAAAGATCAATCAAAAAAAATATATTGTTTTACAATCGAAAAATACTCAAATGCAATTTTAGAAATCATTGATCAGAAATTTAAGCTTTCTAAAATTAAAATTATTTTGACAAAATGTAATCCCCCAATTATTGGTTTTGATGGGAAGGTCTCAATAGTAAGAGTTCTTGAAAATAATTGACGTATTGAAAAAAAGAAATCCTATTTTATTGATTCATGGACTTTGGAATAATTCAAGTATTTTTTCTTCTATTACCTCAAGACTTGATGATATTGGCATCGAATATTTTGCCCCAACTCTTAAGCATTCATATGGAATGACTTCAATTATGGATTTGACTAATAAATTAAACGAATTAATTTTAGAGAAATATGGTTTAGAAAAAGAAATAGATATTTTGGGATTTTCTATGGGAGGAATAATTGGTAGGTACTGGCTTCAAAAATTTAATGGATATAAAAGAACAAGAAGATTAATATCTGTAGGTTCCCCTCATAAAGGAACTTTGATGGCTCAATTAATACCTAAATACCCTTTTAAAGGAATATCAGAAATGAAAATAAATAGTAAATTTTTGAGAGAACTTGCTGATAATGATTTTTTTCTCGATAATATCGAGTGTATAAATTTTTTTACTTATTGGGATCTAATGGTTTTCCCTAGCTGGTGGACAAATTTAAATTTTGGGAAGAAAATATCAGTAAAAGTATATAAACATAGAAATCTTGTAAGAAATAAATCTGTGGTTAGAAAAATAATAGATGAAATTATTAGATAGTTTCAGATAGACCCAAGTGTCTTATTAAAGGATCTGTTTGTGGCTCTCTTCCCCTGAAAAGTTTAAATATATCTAATGGAGGTAAGCTTCCACCTAGACTAAGTATTGTATCTTTAAATTTCTTTCCTATTAACTTTAAATTTTCAGAGTTTTCAAGATCAGCTTCTTCAAACATTGAAAATGCATCAGCACTCAGAACCTCAGCCCATTTATATGAGTAATATCCTGCAGAATATCCGCCCGCAAATATATGACTAAAACAACAAAGAAATTGATCTTCTTGAATTGGTTCAAGAACAGTAGTTTGTTGTGCAATTTCTCTTCTAATTTCATCAGCTGTTTTACCTTC
>JAOIOX010000026.1 GCA_028140765.1 Prochlorococcus sp. AH-736-N03
AAAATCTTATTAAGAAAAATACCTCACGGATTATTTATTTGTGGCGTTAGAGACGAGGATAAAAATGAAGTAAATGGATTTACTGCAAGTTGGGTGACTCAAGGTTCTTTCACCCCACCATTGGTTGTAATGGCGGTTAGAGCAGAGGGTTCTAGTCATGAAATAATAAAGTCAACCAATAAGTTCTCATTAAATGTTCTCAAAAGTGATCAAAAGGATCTAGCAGCTGTTTTCTTTAAACCTCAAAAAGCATTAGGAGGTAGATTTGAATCTGTTGAATTTAATTTAGGTGAGCTTGGATTGCCTATTTTAGTTGATAGTGTTGGTGGTGTTGAATGTAATGTTGTTGGAAGTGTTATGCATGGAGACCATACCGTTTTTGTAGGAGAGGTGCAATCTGCTTATCTGAATAATGATGTTGACTCACTAAATTTATCTTCAACTGGCTGGAATTATGGAGGTTAATCATTATAAATGAGTAATTCCTCTATCAAAAAAATAAATAACAAATATAATTTTAAAATTGAATATAAATTAATTAATAATAAGGAGTTATTAAAATCAAGATTATCCGAAATTCCAAAGTCATCTGGTTGTTATCTTTTTAAAGATATTGATAATAACTTACTTTATATCGGTAAATCTAAAAAACTACGCAGTAGAGTAAGTAGTTATTTCAATAATTATTCAGATTTAACTCCCCGATTAAGTTTGATGGTTCGTCAAATAACTGAAATAGAAATAATAGTCACAGATAGCGAATATGAAGCATTAAATTTAGAGTCAAATTTAATTAAAACAAACAAACCATATTTTAATATTCTTTTAAAGGATGATAAGAAATATCCATATCTTTGTATAACTTGGAGTGAAAAATATCCTCGAATATTTATTACAAGACGAAGAAGAAATAGAAATAATTTAGATAGATATTATGGACCTTATGTAGATGTCGGATTATTAAGGAGAACATTATTTACGATAAAAAAAATATTTCCACTTAGACAAAGACCACGGCCAGTCTATAAAGATAGAACTTGTTTGAATTATTCAATAGGAAGATGTCCAGGTGTTTGCCAAGAAGTTATATCATCTGACGATTATAAAAAAATAATGAAACAAGTATCTATGATATTTCAGGGAAGAAATGATGACTTAGAAATATTTTTACAAAAAAAAATGCTGCAATTTTCAAATGATTTAGATTATGAGAATGCAGCAAAAATAAGGGACCAAATTTCAGGTTTAAAATTATTAACTGAATCACAAAAAATATCAATACCAGATTCTTCAATTAATAGAGATATCTTTGGAATAGTTTCAGAAAAAAATGTAGCTAGTATACAAATTTTCCAAATGAGATCTGGTAAGCTCATTGGGAGAATTGGCTACAGTCAAAAATTAAATAATGAAGATGAAAATCTTATTTTACAAAAGATATTAGAAGAGCATTATATGAATGTTGAACCTGTAGAAATACCATCAGAAATCCTTATTCAATATAATCTTCCAAAACAAGCAACTATAGAGGATTGGTTAACTGAGCTAAGAAAAAAGAAAGTAAAAATCTTAATCCCAAAAAGAAATAAAAAACATGAAACTGTAGAAATGGTTTTAAAAAATGCGAAATTGGAATTAGATAGAATATTAAATGGGATACAAGATAATGAATCATCAATTGAGGATCTTGCCCAAATACTTGAATTAAGCGAACAACCTAAAAGAATTGAAGGTTATGATATAAGCCATATACAAGGTAGTGACCCTGTAGCATCACAAGTCGTTTTTATTGATGGGATTCCTTCTAAACAGGATTATAGGAAATATAAAATTAAAGATCCAAACGTTTTTGTAGGACATAGTGATGATTTTGCTTCGATATATGAAGTAATACATAGAAGGTTTAAAAAATGGTCAAGATTTAAAAAAAGCGGAGGGGATTTTTCAATATTAAATGATAAAACGAATAGTAAATTAGACAATGAACTCCTATCAGATTGGCCTGATTTAATAATGATTGATGGAGGAAAAGGACAGTTAAATGCAGCTATTAAAGCATTAAAAGAATTAAATCTTGAGGAAGAAGTAACTATATGTTCATTGGCAAAAAAAAATGAAGAAATATTTATTCCAGGATTTACTAAGTCTCTTGATACTGATGAAAATCAAAAAGGTGTTCTTCTATTAAGAAGGGTAAGAGATGAAGCACATAGATTTGCATTATCTTTTCATAGAGACAAAAGATCTAAAAGAATGAATAGATCTCAATTGTCCCAAATCAGTGGATTAGGACCATCAAGAATAAGAGAATTGCTTGAGCATTTTAAATCAATAGACGCGATAAGAATAGCTAGTAAAGAGGATTTATCAAAAGTTAAAGGACTTGGAAAAAATTCAGTAAATGATATATATGAATATTTTAACGAGTTATAAATATTAATTAATTTTTGAAAAATAGATTTCTTGAAATTGTTAAATATAACTATATTAAAAATATATATTTTTAAATTAATCTAGTAATTTGGCAGCTGAAGCATATCTCTGGTTTAAATCACTTCACATTATTGGTGTAATCGTTTGGTTTGCGGGACTTTTTTATTTAGTAAGACTTTTTATATACCATGAAGAATCTAAAAATATGGATAATGAATTAAAAATTGCCTTTAATAAACAATACACCTTGATGGAAAAAAGGCTGGCGAATATAATCACAACACCTGGGATGATATTAGCTTTAAGTATGGCTATTTGCATGGTTATTATGCAACCAAGTTGGTTAAGTGAGAAGTGGTTGCAAATTAAAATTACTTTTGTTTTGGGATTAGTAATTTATCATTCTTATTGTTATAAAATAATGTATTCATTACATAATGGTACTTCAACTATTTCAGCAAAAAACCTTAGATTATTAAATGAATTGCCTACTTTATTATTATTTATAATTGTACTTTTAGTTATTTTTAAAAATAATTTTCCAACTAGTGTTGCTACATGGAGCGTAGTTGGACTAATTATTTTCATGTTGGCTTCAATACAATTATATGCAAAGATTAGAAAGAAAAATGAGAATTCATTAAGTAATGAATAGGGAAGACTTAGTAAAATTAACTTCCAATATTAATAAAAATAGTTGTCCTAAAAATATTAATTTTCACTGTCATACAAAATTTAGTGATGGAAGTTTAGAACCTTATGAACTTTTAGAACAAGCTTATAAAAATAACTTGAAATTCATATCAATAACCGATCATCATACAATTAAAGCTCATGAATATATAAAAAAAAATAATATACTCAAAAATTATCCTAAAGATTCTTTTACATTAATTTCGGGAATAGAAATTAATTGTTTGATTTTAGGATGTTTAGTACATGTAATTGGATTAGGAATAGATATAAAAAGTAAATACCTAAATCCCTACATCCTTGGAGAGTCTCCAATAGGTAATGATTTAAATATTAAATCAGTTATAAAAGCAATAAATTTAGCTGGTGGATTATCATTTCTTGCACATCCAGCTAGATACAGGATTCCCTTTTATAAATTAATTCCAGAGGCCAAAATACAAGGCATTGATGGAATAGAGGTTTGGTACGATTATGAACTTAATGAAGTATGGAATCCTAGTTTATTTGTATGTACAGAAATAGATAAATTAGCAGACAAATATTCAATGCTAAAAACATGTGGAACTGATAGTCATGGACTTTCGCTATTAGGTAGATAATTCAGAATTCGTTTTTTTCAATTATTGAATCAGTATAAATAATTATGTTCTTTAAATTATCAATGACATCTGATGAACAATCATTCCACATTTTTCTATTTACAATTTCAAGAAATCTTTGTGCAATATCTCTTAAAGCCCATGGATTATTCTCTAGAAAGAAATTCCTTAAATCCAGATCACATAACCATGATTTATAAACTTCCTCATAACACCAATCTGAGACTACTTCAGTAGAAGCATCAAAAGCATATAAGTAATCTAGTGTAGCTGAAAATTCAAACGCTCCTTTATAACCATTATCCTTCATTCCATTTATCCATTTAGGGTTAAGTATTCTTGATATAACAACTTTATTAATTTCATCTTGTAATTTTGAAATTTTGGATAATCCAAATTTTGATAAATCACCATGATACATTTCAGGAAATTTACCGCTCAATTTTTTTACTGCTGAAGATAATCCACCCTGAAACTGATAATAATCATCAGAATCTAAAATATCATGTTCCTTATTATCTTGGTTATGAACAACTAACTGCACATTTTTAAGAGCATTTTCAAATGATTTTTTATCCTCTATAGGTTCAAGATTATCACTGTAAATCCACTTACTCCAATTAAGAAATGATTCTCCAAAATCATCAATAGTTTCCCAATTAGAATTTGAAATTAGTTCTTGCAGCCCAGCTCCATATGAACCTGGCGCTGACCCAAATATACGATTAATTGAATCACCATCCCTTAATGCCCCAGCGAGAGGGTTAAATTTATCATCCTCATTAAGATTAGAAACAAGATTTATTGCTTTAGAAGTTAATTTAACTAACTGTGGAAATGCATCTCTAAACATTCCCGAAATCCTTAAAGTAACATCAACCCTTGGTCTTTCGAGAACAGATAAAGGAATGATTTCTAGATCAACTACTCTTCTTGAAGGCCCATCCCAAATAGGCTTAACTCCTAATAAATAAAGTATTTGACAAATGTCTTCACCACCATTTCTCATTGTGGATGTTGCCCATACGGATATTGCTATATTTTTTAAATCTTCTCCATTATCTTGTTTGTATAAATCAAGTATTTGTGAAGCAGACTGACAACCAACGTTCCATGCTGATTCAGTTGGCAGCCCTCTCGAATCAACTGAAAAGAAATTTTTACCAGTGGGTAAAGTTTCAGTTTTACCTCTCGTAGGAGCTCCAGATGGACCACTTTTTACATATTGTCCGTTTAATGAATTAATAAATGATAATTTCTCATTATATGAAGAATTAATGATTGGAATTAGAATCTCTTTTTTTAATGATAAAAAATACTTATTATGTTTTTTTTCATTAAAGAAATAGTCTATTATTTTTTGATTTTTATATTTTTCTAGATTTTTTATATTGATATTCTTTTTGTAAAAAAACAAATATATTAAATACTTTGCTTGTTGTTCCAAAAAATCAATAGCCATTCTAAAGTTTAAAATGTTTTTGTTGGAAAAAGTCAATAATATTTTTTTATCCTTTTCACTCAACATTTGATCATATTGATTTGTCCAAGGATTCAAATCTAGTTTTAAATGTTTTGCTATATATTGAGTAACACCAATTCGGTTCGTATTTGGTACTCTAGCAATACACAAGAATAAATTTATTTCATTAATATCATTCTGCCTATTGCCAAAAATATGCAAACCTGTCCTAATTTGAGATTCTTTAATTTTGCAAAGAAAGGAATCAATTTCTTCTATATGATTAATTTTATTCTTTAAAGTAATTTCGCTAAAATCTTTTTTTATTAATTCAAAAATGGAATTTTCTATTATTTCAATCCGATTAGAATTTAATAATTTTGCTTCAAAATATTCGTCTAAATAATTTTCTAATATTGAATATTTTCCATATAATTCTGACCTATCCAATGGAGGGGTTAAATGATCAATAATTGTTGCAGCAGTTCTTCTTTTAGCTTGGGATCCTTCTCCAGGATCATTTACGATAAAGGGATATATGTTTGGTATTGCTGGACAAATAATATGTGGAAAACATTTATTGCTGAGACCTATAGATTTACCAGGTAACCATTCAACAGTCCCATGTTTACCAATATGGCATATAGCATTTGCATTAAAAACTTTTTCAATCCAAAAATATTGTGCTAAATATCTATGGGGAGGTGGAAGATCGGGAGAATGAATATCTCTATCAGTGAAAGCGTCATAACCTCGTTGAGGTTGAATCAATAATGTTATTTTCCCAAATCTAATACCATTTATTGAGAAGCCTTTATTATCTAGATCGATCGCATCAGATGGTTTACCCCAACGACTAACAATAATATTTTTGGGATCAATTTCTAAATAATTCCAATATTTTAAATATTCACTAAGTGGTAAATAATCTAATGGTTTATTATTTTGAGATTCAATATCATTAGTTCTAGTTTTTATAAGCATTGACATTAATTCCGAAGAATCTTGAGGATAATTACAAGATCCAAGGTCATAACCTTCTTCTTTTAACCAATTAAGAATATTTATTATTGAAGATGGTGTATTTAGACCAACGCCATTACCGATTCTTCCGTTCTTTACTGGATAATTACTTATTACTAAACAAATTCTTTTATCAAAATTATTAAGTTTCTGAAGTTTCACATAATTTGTTGCAAATTTTGAAATCCATTGAATACCTACTTGATCAGCTTTGTAACTAGTTATTTCACTATATAGTGTATTTTTCTTAGAAATTATTTCTTTAAATGCTGAAGGACAGGTAGTGATTCTTCCATCAAATTCAGGAATAATTATTTGCATTAATAAATCAGATGAATTCATTCCAATAGATGAATTTAACCACTTTTTTCTAGATCTATTAGAAGAAAGAAGCTGTAAAATTGGAATATTAAGAGAAGTAAAAATATTTGTTGAATTTTCAATTAATTCATTATTTTTGATTTGAGATGAAGAAAAAGAAGTTGTGGTAATTATTAGTTTAATATCTTCTTTTTTAAAAATTTCTATTAATTTCTTCTGAATAATATGATCTTTTAGTGTTGAAATAAAAAATGTTTTAGGAGATAATCCGCATTTTCTTAATTGCAAGTTAAGTTTTTCGTTTACTTCAATTTCATTAGCCAAAAAAAGTGATTTATAGGATATTATTCCTATCTTTTCGCCACTTTCATTTTTCCAATCATGTAAATATGGATCTGCATAAAAAGTAATATTCAAAAAATCAGCAGGAATTAATTTTTCATCTACAACTAAATAATTTAAACAATTAAGAAACTTTCTATAATTATCCAGTCCTCCAGATCTTAGTAATCTAGAAATATTTAATGCAATATTTTTATCTATACTACTTATTTCACATAAGGAAATTTCCTGGTCAATGGTACCTGATAGGATTACTAACTTCCTTTTTTTATTAACTGCTTGCCAATTTAAAAGTTGTTCAATTCCATAGTTCCATGTACCTTTATCTCCAAATATTCTAAGTACGACTACCTTTGCATAATTTATTGTTTTTAATAAATAATTATCTATTTGAGCAGAGGAATTTAAATTAGAAATTTCTAAAGCTCTTATATTATTTTTTAATGAAGCAAATTCTTTTTCTAACAACAAGTTTGATATGAGATTTAAATCAGCCTTGACACTTGTTATAAAAATAAAATCTGCAGCTGGTTGCTCAATTAAATCATCCTTATTCTTTTCATTTCCTGCTATATTTAATATCCTGTGCATTTTTATATATAAATAAGGTTTAGAATACGTAAGTAGGATAAAACAAGTTTACCTTAATTAAATAAATTAAATATGCATGAATTTCTTCCATACGCCTGGTTCGAAGGTAAATGTACTCCATTTAAAGAAGCAAAAATATCAATAGCTACTCATGCACTGCATTACGGTACTGCTGCATTTGGAGGAATGCGAGCAATACCTAACCCAATAAACAAAGAAGAATTCCTTTTGTTTAGAACTGATAAACATATAAAAAGATTATCTCAAAGTGCAAAATTACTCTTAACTGAAATTTCTGAAGAATATATTTTTAAAGCCTTAGAAGAAGTTATAAAAAGAAACAAGCCAGAAAAACCTATTTATATAAGACCATTTGTATATACAAGCGATTTAGGTATAGCGCCAAGGTTACACAATATTGAAACAAATTTCTTTATTTATTGTATTGAACTAGGAGATTATCTATCCCCAGATGGTGTTTCTTGTAGAATGAGTAGTTGGACAAGACAGGAAGATAGATCTCTCCCCTTAAGAGGAAAAATAAGTGGAGCATATATTACTAGTTCATTAGCCAAAACAGAAGCTAGTTTATCGGGTTTTGATGAAGCCCTGTTATTAAATTCAAGTGGTAAGGTAAGCGAAGCTAGTGGTATGAATTTATTTATTGTAAGGAATGGAGACTTAATCACTCCTGGTGTTGATCAAGATATCCTTGAGGGTATTACTAGAGCTAGTGTAATTGAATTAGCAAAATCATTTGAAATAAATGTAATTGAAAGGCCTGTTGATAAAACAGAATTATTAATAGCAGATGAAGTTTTTCTAACTGGTACAGCAGCAAAAATTACACCAGTTAAAAAAATTGAATCAACTGAATTAAATGTTGAAAGACCAATAATGAATAAATTAAAAAGTAAGCTTATAGAAATAACAGAAGGTCGTTCTCAAGACTATGATAATTGGGTAACAAGAATTTCACTAAAATAAATTATTTTTTAATTAAAAATGGAATCTTTCAGAACCTATTTAAATAGAGATGAAAAACCATTAATTATTTTTGACGGAGGTACTGGAACATCTTTTCAAAACTTAAATCTTACTGCAGATGATTTTGGAGGAAAAGAACTAGAGGGATGTAATGAAAACCTTGTTTTAACATCGCCAGAGGTAGTTGAGAAGGTTCATAATTCATTTCTAGAAGCAGGTTGTCATGTTATAGAAACTAATACATTTGGTGCCTCATCAATAGTTCTTGATGAATATGATATTGCAGATAAGGCTTATGAGATAAATAAAAATGCAGCTTTTATAGCAAAAAAAGCTGCTGCCAAATACTCATCAGTTGATAAACCAAGGTTTGTAGCAGGTTCAATTGGGCCAACAACTAAATTACCCACCTTAGGACATATAGATTTTGATGAATTAAAGCAATCATATAAAGAACAAATTTTTGGTCTTATAGATGGAGGAGTTGATCTTCTTTTGATTGAAACTTGTCAGGATGTTTTACAAATTAAATCTGCCTTATTAGCATCAAAAGAAATTCTAGAAAGTAAAAATATTGATATACCTTTAATGGTATCTATAACAATGGAAACAACAGGTACTATGCTTGTTGGATCTGATATTGCTTCTGCATTAACAATATTAGAACCATTTAATATAGATATCCTTGGACTTAATTGTGCAACTGGTCCTGAGCAAATGAAGGAACATATTAAATATTTGTCTGAAAATTCTCCCTTCGCTATAAGCTGTATTCCCAATGCAGGTCTTCCTGAAAATATTGGTGGTGTAGCTCACTATAGATTAAAGCCAATAGAATTAAAGATGCAGTTAATGAATTTTATATATGACTTTAATGTTCAATTAATAGGTGGATGTTGTGGGACAACACCTGAACATATAAAATACCTGTCTTCAATAATCGATGAAATTATTGATATTGAAAGGACCTACAACAATGGTAAGAAAAATTCAAGTGGTTTTATTCCATCTGCCTCATCAATATATAACTCTGTGCCATATAAACAAGACAATTCAATTTTAATAGTAGGAGAAAGATTAAATGCAAGTGGATCGAAAAAGGTAAGGGAGTTATTAAATAACGACGATTGGGATGGCTTAGTTGCAATTGCCAAGCAACAACAAAAAGAAAATGCTCACGTTCTTGATGTAAATGTTGATTATGTAGGCAGAGACGGAGTGAAAGATATGAAAGAAATAACTTCAAGACTAGTTACCAATATAAATTTACCATTAATGATTGACTCTACAGATGCTGACAAAATGGAAAGTGGATTAAAGTCAGCGGGTGGTAAATGTATTATAAATTCAACCAATTACGAAGATGGCAATGAAAGGTTTGATCAAGTTCTAAATTTAGCCTTAGGGTATGGTTCAGGTCTTGTTGTAGGAACAATTGATGAAGATGGAATGGCAAGGAATTCAGAAAAAAAATATAAAATTGTCAAACGAGCGATTAATAGAACAAGAGAATGTGGTTTGTCAGATTATGAGCTATTTTTTGATCCATTAGCTCTGCCAATATCTACAGGGATAGAAGAAGATAGATTAAACGCTAAAGAAACTATTAGTGCTATATCAAAAATTCGTGAAAATTTCCCTGATATTCATATCATACTTGGGATATCAAACATTAGTTTTGGTCTTTCACCATTATCAAGAATTAATCTAAATTCAATATTTTTAGAAGAATGCATTAAAGCAGGATTAGATTCTGCTATCATCGCACCAAATAAAATTTTGCCATTATCAAAAATTTCTGAAGAAACTAAAAAGCTTTGCTTAGATTTGATTTATGATAAAAGAAAATTTGAAGATGATATTTGTATTTATGATCCATTAGTAGAATTAACAAAAGCTTTTCAAGATTTATCTATTCAAGATTTCAAAAAAGCATCTTCAGAAAATAAAAACCTAACTCTTGAAGAAAGTCTGAAAAATCATATTATAGATGGAGAAAAAATAGGATTAGAAGATCAATTAAATAAAGCGTTAAAAAAATATAAACCTCTTGAAATAATTAATACCTTTTTACTAGATGGGATGAAAGTTGTAGGAGATTTATTTGGCTCAGGTCAAATGCAATTGCCATTTGTACTCCAATCCGCCGAAACAATGAAATTTGCTGTTTCAATTTTAGAACCATACATGGAAACTGTAGATGAAAACATATCAAATGGAAAACTCTTAATTGCAACTGTCAAAGGCGATGTACATGATATTGGAAAAAATTTGGTGGATATAATACTTACAAATAATGGTTATGAAGTAATAAATCTAGGAATAAAGCAAGATGTTTCAGCAATTATAGATGCACAAAAAAAATACAATGCAGATTGCATCGCTATGAGCGGATTACTTGTTAAATCAACTGCTTTTATGAAAGATAATTTAGAGGCTTTTAACAATGAAAATATTAGTGTACCAGTAATATTAGGAGGCGCAGCCTTAACCCCAAAATTTGTAAATGAGGACTGCAGCAAAATATATAAAGGGAAAATAGTATACGGAAAAGATGCGTTCACTGATCTTAAATTCATGAATGAATATATGGATAATAAGAAAAAGGGTAATTGGTCAAATTCAGAGGGTTTCATTAACAATGAGGGTATAAATATTAATTTAGCCTCATCAAAATCAAACTCTCAAGCTGTTAAAAAATCAATATCCATAAATACCGAGACTTCCAAATTAAATTTAAAAGAAAATTTTATAAGATCTAAATTTATTAATGAAGAAGATCCAATTCAAGCCCCTTTCTTGGGAACGAAAGTCTTGAACGATCTTGATATAGATTTAAATAAGTTAATATTTTATTTAGATACAAAAGCTTTATTTAGCGGGCAATGGCAAATTAAAAAAGGAAAAAACCAAAGCGTAGATGAATACAATAATTATTTGGATTCATATGCTAAACCATTGTTAGATAAATGGTTAGAGATAATTATAGAGAAAAAACTTATATCACCCAAAGCAGTTTATGGATATTTCAGATGCGGGAGAAAAGATAATAGTATTTTCTTATTTGATGAGAAATCATTAAATAAAATTTCCCAATTTAATTTTCCACGACAAAAATCTGGTAATAATTTATGTATAGCTGATTTTTATTGTGATTTGAAAAATGATATACCAATAGATATATTTCCTATGCAGGCAGTAACCATGGGCGATATTGCTAGCGAATATTCTCAAAAATTATTTAAAGAAGATAAATATAGCGATTATTTGTTATTCCATGGACTTACAGTGCAATTAGCAGAAGCTCTAGCTGAGTATGTCCATGCATTAATTCGTATTGAATGTGGTTTTAGGTTTGAAGAACCAGACAATAACAGAGAAATACTAGCTCAAAAATATAGAGGAGCTAGATATTCTTTTGGTTATCCTGCATGTCCAAAAGTATCTGATTCAAACATACAATTATCATTGTTGGATGCCAAAAGAATAAACTTGACCATGGATGAATCTGAACAACTTCATCCAGAACAAAGTACTACAGCTATCATTTCGCTACACTCAAAAGCTAAATATTTCAGCGCTTAAGCAAAATTTTTAATTATTTTCTAAATATTCAATAATTTCTTCCTGTAGTTCTTCCATCGTTTCATTATCACCCAGATCAAGTCCCTCACCAGCGGCATCCTGTGTTAACTCAAGATAATATGAAGCACCATCACTAGATAAAAATTCTAATGCGGAAGTTTCATCACTATCTTTAAAAGCATCATAAAGAGCTTTAAATGCAATGTTGTCAGTAAAGTCCCAATCCATAATGAAAAAAACCTTATTAGAATTATTACCTCCTTACCCCCCATACTCGTCAACCTTTTTTAAAGAAATGTTGGTGTTTTATTATTATTATTAAAACTATGACCATAAATAATCAAAATCAGTTAAATGTCCTTGGAGAAGAAATTGAGATTTGTAGTTGCGCACCTATGACAGGGTGGTTCAGGGATGGATTTTGCAACTATGACAAAAATGATGGAGGGAATCATTCCATATGTTGTGTAATGGATGATAATTTCCTGAAATATAGTAAATCACAAGGTAATGATTTAATAACTCCCATGCCTATTTATTCCTTCCCAGGACTAAAGGATGGTGATCATTGGTGTATTTGTCTTGATAGGTGGAAGCAAGCATTATTAGACGGTCTTGCACCAAAAGTAATATTAGAATCAACTAATATTGTCGTCTTAGAATCAGTACCTCTGGAAAAATTGAAAGAATATCAATTTAATAAAAAGTAATTACAAGTTTATTTTTTTTTTTAAAATGATAATGATAAATTTTTTTAAATGAGTTTAGAAATATATTGGAAAAAAGCACTAGAACAAACTCAATTATCAATTGATGATCAATCATTATATCCTCTCAAAACTGATATTATTACAAGAGATTTATATGAAAAAGACGACTTCATAATTAGAAAACTCGATACTTCAAAATTTAATAAAAAAAAAATTTATGGTCCTAAGCAAAATCCATTTTGTCCTTGGGAAAAGATACTAGAAATTGATAAAATTGGTGATAATCATCAACTAATATTAAATAAGTACCCTGTACAAAAAGGTCATATTTTACTTATTACAAATGAATGGAAACCTCAAAATGGATGGTTAGATATTAAAGATTGGAGAGCGATCCAACAAGTTAATAAAGATACTAGTGGATTATGGTTTTTCAATAGTTCTCCAATTGCGGGAGCGAGTCAACCTCACAGGCATTTTCAACTTCTGCGTAGATCAGAAGGTGAGATATCATGCCCTAGAGAAAAGTGGTTTTTAGAAATGAACTCATATCAAGATATAGATAGTAAGCTTAAAAAAAATATTGTTGTATCCAAATTTAATTTTTTAGAAAATCCATCATGTCTTTATGAATTTTACTTGGAATTATGCAAGAAATTAGGACTTGGGAACCCTATTAGTGATAAGAAACCGATATATCCTTACAATATTTTAATAACTAATAAATGGATCGCTATTATAAAAAGAAAAAATGATCATATCCATGGTTTCAGTATTAACGGTTTAGGATTTGCAGGATACTTATTAGTAACTGAAAATTCAAATATTAATTATTTAAAGAAATTAGGCCCTGAAAAACTTCTAGAAAATTTTGTTTGAATACTAGTTAGTTACTTCAACTTCCTTATCCCTGCTTATTTGGCTTTCTAGAACTTCTATAGATGCTGTTACTGAGGCTATTTTACGTTCAAGTGAATCCTTAATATAATTAAGCATTTCTAATTTCTTATGTTGATAGAAAGTCTTTTTTTCTTTAGATGACTTGAAATAACAATTAAACATTTTTATTTATATTATAAAAAGACGCTTAATTGACTTGTGACATAAAAATAAAATGGTTTTAATTTAAAAACAAAGTTTCTTATGGACTTTCAATTTTTTTTGAATAAAATTAAATAAATTCCATACTATTCAAGAAAATATTATTGAATATTCCTGAAAATTCAAATACAAAAAGAATTTCAATTGATTTGCCTGAGGAACTCATTTCCAAGTTTGATCAATTACGAAAAGAGTGGGGATTTAGAGCAAGAGGGCCTGTAATAGAAAAGATACTTAAAGAACTTCTTCAAGAAGATGATTTACTACCTAAGAACCAACAGCAAGAAATAGACTTTAACGAGAATAATAATAAAGACAATTTAAATATTGATGAAGATACAGCATTGGTATTAATTAAATCAGACGTAAAAAAAGAAGTTGATGAGATATCTTTGAATAAAAGATTTAAAAATAACAATCAATCTAAAGAAAAAGCCAACTTAAACATAAGGCTTCCAAATTTTGTTGAAAAAAAAGTAAGGAATCTAAGAAGAAGTATTAATAGTGAAAAATTAAAGGAGAATATTAATGATATTCAAATTAATACAATTAAAGAAACTGAATTAATAAAATGTCGAATTGAGTTAATTAGTCATTGGAAAACCATATATGGATCAGTTCCTAATGATCATGTAGTAAAAGCTTCGATGGATTGGTTTGAAAGGGATATATGGCCAAATCTTGAGGGAACTGAAAATCTACCCTTTACGTGGAGTGCGGCCAATAAATTAATGTCAGAATTATGTCCATTTTGGATAAAGAAAAATCCATCCCTTGAAATTGTTTTATTAATGATTGGCGTTTTAGAAGACCCTTTTGCTACCTCAGACCTGATAAATAGAATACCAACACTTATGAGAAGGTTTATAAGTAGATTTAAGCGAAATAATAGATCAAATTCATTTGAAACTTTGGACTCAACAATGACAGTACATGGAGCACTAAAATTATTGAATTTATCAACATCCGCAGGATCCGCTCATACGTTCCGTAAAATTAGGGAGGCCTATAAATCAATAGCCTTAGAGAAGCATCCAGATGCTGGAGGATCAACAGATCAAATGAGAAAACTAAATGAAGCGTATCAATTGCTAAAAAATCTATATAGAAAATAGTATACTAATTCTCAAATAAGACTAATTATAAGTCTATTTAATAGTCTCATGTAAGATAGACGTTAATTTAAAAATTTCTAGTTTTTGTCAATTATTATTCAAATATAGGGAAACAATAATTATGTATAAATGAAATAAAAATAGAATATACTTTTAAGGAATAAAATTTCTTGTATAGTACTTCTTATATGAGACTAATTATAAGTCTAATATATAGTCTCAAAAAAGATATGTAAGATAAATTAATTTATCAATTTGGATGATTCATACCCAAACTATTTATTACCTGGAAAAATTTAAAAATTGAATGATAAATCAACATATTATGTCCTTTTAATGTCCAAGAAATTGATAACGCTTAAAAAGTCTTGATATCAGTGGTTTTTATCATTTCCAGTACTGCCTTAAAGACAGTACTACTTGGATTGAAGCTTTTCAATGGCAGTTTGTTTATCAATACTAGGAACATCACTTAAGCCGTTAGCATCAAACCAAGGGGCGCTAGCCCAGTCAAATCCTTCCCCAAAAGTATTATCTGGTGCAGTTATATACCAATGACATGAAGCATCTGGTATGTCAACAGCACATTTTGACCAATCGTCTGACCACTGAGGAACTTGTACCCACAGCACGGAAGATAGAAGTAGAGATAGCAGATTGATCATGTGACTCTTATCATACAACATTAATTAGTTTTATTGGATTATTATTTGTCTTATATGAGAATTAAATATAGACTATTATAAAGTCTCATACGAGATTAGCGATACAGTTAATTTCTTAATTTAGTATTAAAACATTTTTCAACATTAGAAATAATATTTGAATGTATTGATGTAATGTCCGAATCTAGTAATGTTTTGTCTTTATCTCTATAAGATAATCTAAATGTATAACTTATATGATCATCTCCAAATTTAGTATCTTCAAAAACATCAAGTAAATTTACATCCTCTAAGAGATTTTTTCCTGTTTTTCTTATCTGTGAAGTTATTTCGCTAATTAAGAATTTCTTACTGAAAACAAAATTTATATCCCTTTCCATTTTCGGAACAATTGGATATTGCTTATATATTGGAATCCATTTATTTTTTCTTGTACTAGCTCCTATGAGGTTAGAGACATTTATCGTAAATAAATAAACTTTTTTTAATGACTTCTTTTCTAATAGAAGTTTGGGATGTATTTCACCAAAATAACCTGCATCTTTCCCTT
>JAOIOX010000027.1 GCA_028140765.1 Prochlorococcus sp. AH-736-N03
TTCTCAATTCATTGAAGTCAAACTTAAGTAGAAATGTTTTATATCCTTCCCATGCACCTGAAAGTGAAGTAGCCCAAATAGCAAGAATCACAATAATTATGAAAAGGATTGGCATGAAATATCTAGTAACCTTTTCTATACCTTTTTTTATACCTGATGAAACTATTATTGCTGTAAGTACAAGACTTAATAGGTGGCCCAACAAAACACTGCTACCACTACTAATCGAGCCAAAGAAGGTTTCTGCTTCAGTTAAATTCTTTGGTAATCCAAAAAATAAAGAATGGAACAAGGTATCTGCAGTCCATCCCATTATCACTGAATAATATGATGCTATTCCTAAAGGAGCTATAAAGAAAAGAATTCCTAATGGATACCAATTCTTCCCTGCCAGCTTTACAGGAGCAAGCAATGTACTTGCCATCGCGTTTCTCCCTAGAGCCATTTCAGCAACAAATACTGGAAGACATACAATTAAAACGATCAATATATATAAAAGTACAAACGCCGCACCTCCACCCTGAGATGCTCTGTAAGCAAAACCCCAAAGGTTGCCTAGACCTACTGCACTACCAGCAGCTGCGAGAATGAATCCTAGCTTACTAGTCCATTGTTCTCTCTGAGAAATTTTTGAGTCCAAAATTAAAATCGTTTTTTATAGTTGATTTATAACTCATAAATGAAAATTAGTTAACACTTTGCTTAATAAAAACTAATTTTTTTAGATTAATTTTTTTGATAAAGATTTAGAATTAAAAAAATTTAATTATTCTTATGACTATTGAAACGACTATTTTAGATTTTCAACTAAGTAATACCTATGAGGAGTATGAATCACATATGAATGCAAAAGAACAGCAGACGATGTTTAAAGAAATGGGAGTTAAAACATTTTATATTGGTAAATCATTAGATGATCCTCAAAGGGCAACTGTAATTTTTCAAGGACCAGAAAATGTTTTATATGATATTTTTATGAATCCTGAAACAAAACCTATAGTTGAAGCTTCAGGACATATTTATGAGGGTACAAAAATAACACGCTGGGTTTCTTAAAAAAATAATTCTTTAATGAATTACCAACTTTTAATTGAATCATATTCATTTGGTTCAGCCCTTACTGAGCAAGAAATAGAACTCTTAAGTCTTGAACTTGAAACTCAAATAATGAACATTAATATATCAACAGAATTTGGATGTTTTAAATCTGCTCCCTCTCATATTTGCGAAAGTCTTAATTTAAAAAAAGATACTTATTGGATAATGTGCCTTGCTGAAATATTAGATTTACATAAGCCCCCACAATTTGGGAAAACGAAAAGTGTGGAGGTATTCGATTTACTTCTTGAAAGAGGACTTGTTATTGGCTAATTAATTATTTATTTGATTATTAAAAATGAATACTTTTTTTCTTTAGGCTGATAGGATTAATTTTGGTCAGCAAAAAAAAATGGAAGATTCTGGTGAATTGATATTGGGAAATATTATTAAGCTAACCCGATCAAGTGAAGAGAAATTTAAACTTGGAAATTTTAAAGGAGCTTTAGAAGACAAAATTAAAGCTAATGAGATATTGAAATATAAATCTTGTGATGAAAAAATTATTGAAAAGTATAGAGAAGAATTATCTAATTTGTACTCTTCAAAATTCGATCTTATATTTGATCATAAGCTTAAAATTGATGCAATTAAGAGAAATGAAATAGTACAAATGTTGGAACGTAAAAGTGAGGAAAAATTAAAAAAGCATGATTACAGAGGAGCAATAAAAGCATTAAGAAGGGCAGAAAAATACTTATCAAATTAAAAAAAACTACAAAAAATTTTAAGAAGTATTGCTTATTGTGTTTTTTTTAGCTTAGTTTAAATTTGAAATAATTAGGCAATAATTTATGCAAAAACAAAATAATAAAAATCTAAAAAATGTTGAAAAAAAAGAATTAGATGTTTTGGATAGGTTTTTGAAGATTTTATGGAGAAAAGAGGTTGAATACAAAATAAATATCTGATAAAAGCATATTTGAGGGAGATATCTTATGAAACTTCGAATAGGATTCTTAATTATACTTTTTATTTTTCACTCATTATCTGTTTTTGGGGTTAAAAAAAGAGTATTAAAAAATAAATTTAGAAGGGCTCAAAAAGTAAATTAAATCATTTGATTAAAATATGAATTTAACAAAAGGAATACAAAAAAGTTTAGGTCCAGGAATTGTCCTAGCTGGAGCGGCAATTGGGGGTTCTCATTTATTATCATCCACTACTGCTGGCGCAAGGTTTGGATTTTCATTAGTTGGCCTAATCCTTCTTACTAATCTTTTGAAATATCCATTCTTGTTGGTTGGGACTAGATTTACGGCATCTACTGGTAAATCATTATTAGAAGGTTTTAAAGAGAGGAATTCTTTATATCTTCCTTTATTTCTAGTAGTTAGTCTAATTACAGGTACTTTCACAATAGCTGCTGTAAGTTTTGTATCTGGTGTCCTTTTAACTAATATTCCCCTTTTCTCAACTTTTCCAGCTATGGATTTGTCGATAGGAATCCTGATTGTTTCTGGAATGATATTAATTCTTGGTAAATATAAAGCCCTCGATAGAATTTCCAAATTTTTAGTATCTCTACTAACTTTATTAACATTATTTGCAGTTTTATCGCTTTTGTTCAAAGGGTCAATAAATGAGTCCTTGAATATGAGTTTTTTTGAACCAGAAATCAGCCCATGGAAGTTAACAAATTTAGCTTTTTTGATCCCTTTAATGGGATGGATGCCTTGCCCAGTAGAGTTATGTGTTTGGCCTTCTTTATGGATGTTTTCTCGAGCGAAAGATTCAAATTATAAGCCAAATATTAATGAAGCAGAATTTGATTTTAATCTCGGTTACTTAATAACTGTTGTTACGGCTATTTTCTTCCTTACTCTTGGCGCAATAACAATGTATGGTACTGGCGATGGAATGCTTTCCGGAAGTGGAGTCTCCTTCGCTCAAAAGTTAATACTCCTTTACACTAAATCCATCGGGAATTGGGCTAAATGGATCATAATACCTGCAGCATTTGCCGCAATGTTTAGTACTACAATTACTTGTCTAGATGCATATCCAAGAAGTATTTCTGCTATTCAAGGTTTATTGAGAGGAACTGATTTTGGACACCTGGACTCCAAAGCAGAGCGCAATAGATTTCAAATTTGGATGATTGTACATATCTTTGCATCATTAATAGCTTTGCTGATTGCAAGGTCAGGAGGTATAGGAGTAAAAGATTTTGTATTTGCTGCAATGACTGGAAGTTTTCTAACCGCCCCTTTATTTGCTTGGATGGCAATGGATACTATAAATAGCAAATTAGTCCCATTTAAAAATAGATATGGATTTTTTCTAAAAACAATAAGTTGGATAGGATTAATTTTTTTAACATTATTTAGTTTATTGTTTATTGCAAATTCATTTTTTGGGCTTGGGATTTATTAATTTGAAAATAATAAATAATTAAAGGGTTGATTTTTCTTCAGAATTCGTTTTTGTAGAAATGTATTAATTTTTGGTACTTATTATGGTTATGCCTCAATCTACTTTAGAGAGCTTATTATTTTTTTTGATACTATCTCTTGTTGCAACTTACATTGTTAATTTAAAGTATTCTTCAAAGTTAAAAATACAAAAGTAGTTTTTTATTTATCTTTTTGAATTTGATTTATTTCTTTGGATCACTCCAAGTTTCTTTGTATAACCAACTCAAAAAAGTAAGAGTAAGTATATTCCCAAATGCATAAGTAATTCCTAATAATGGGTCATAAATATTGGCAATAATCGTCGACATTATAAAGATTATTAACCCTGAAACAACCAAATCCTGAATAGGCAAATGTTTAAAATCTACCGAATTTATCATTTGATAATTGTTTTTAAAAGATTAAATTAATTATAAAACAAACAAGTTACTTATTTTTTTATAAGGCAACACCAAAGATATGAATAAATTTACAATGGCAAAAATAATTATAGTTTTTTCATCATTATCTTATTTGAGTATTTCTTTTTTAAGAAATTATAATTCTCCAGAAAATATAGAAAAAAGATGTATTCTTAAATTCGAAAAAGATTTTAAAAATAATTTGGAAACATCTCATGAAGAATGGAATCAAATTTTAGATATCGCTGATAACAATTATTTAAAATGTATGGGAATTCCTCAGTATTAATTATGGGTGAGGCAAAGAGAAGAAAAAATTTAGGTATTCCGCCTAGAGAAAAAACTGAAGATATAAAGTTGCCTCAACTTGATAAAAAAGCCATACAACAAAAAGTAAGGACTACATTGTATAAATATCCAATTATCCCTTTTCTTTTTTATGGAGCTGCAATATTGATCCTAATAGGAGGTTTATTTTATGTTTTCAAATCCTTTAATATTGCTTAATTATGATGATTCTTTATTTTGTTGTTTATGATTTTTGGCATCATCAATTAAAAAACTTGAAGGATAATAAATGAACAATTTTTTTGTGCAAATATAATTAAATAATTAATATATAAGAATTATTTACGATTGACACCATCATATAGTGTTGTAATTTTGAATTAAATTAAAACTATTTATGAAAAAAATAAATAAAAAATATGCTGAAATTATGCGTCAAGCTGATAAGGCAGTTGGAAGAAAAGAAGTAGTTAGTTTATTAAAAAAAGCTGCGATTATAATGTCTAAATCAGAGGAAAATTTAGCTGCTTAAATGATAAAGCTATTTTATTAGGAAAAATAAAACACAATAAAGAATAATAGATGAGGATGCAGCCATAAAGATAAATGGTAATATCATGCCTGAGTTTAACCATCTTAAAAGTCTAATTTTTTTGTTAATCACTCTTGGCATTTTTTCTTAATCTCTTATTTGCAAATTAACAAGTAAAAAAATTGTGTAAATGATTAATTAATCTTTTTAAATATCATTCTTTTGCTATTTTGGAATTAAATTTTCTAAAGAAAATTATTTTAATTGCATCAGGATTTTTTATCTTTAGAGATATTTTTAGGTAATTAATACCTTGTATTCTTCAAATTTCTTATGCAAGATTTAGAAACATTAGATTTCTAAATAATGATTAAAAATTTTAAAGATGGCCCTGAAGAATTTAAAGATTATGATTCAGAACTGTTACTTAAAATTCTAAATAAGACATCACTGGAAAATGAAAAAGGTGATGATAAAGAACTGTTTGTAGATGAAAATTGGAAAATTAGTTCAAAAAATATGAGTAAAATAATTCCTTCAGATAATTCAAATTTGAAAAGAATATTATCAGATATTTTCCCAAATAAAAAAATAGTGATTCAGGATAATAATGATGGGTCGCAAACAATTTTCTTATCCTAATTTAGGAAATATTAAAACCTTATTTATACTATCTATTCAATATTTATTTTTTTGAGAAAAATTTAGTAAAAATTACTCTCGCGAAATTTTTTTAAAGATGTTATCGTTCACTAACGTTCATCCAAGTTTATATCTCTGGACGCATGAAATGGGAGTAGGGAACGGGATTCTCATTAACTGCAAAAGACCATGAATAACCTCTTACAAATAAGAGAAAAAATCAAAAGAGCCAATAGGCTATATGAAGCCCAACTTTTGGCTACTAAAAGTGGAGAAGTTACTCCATACAGAAAATCCGTCTTTCAAGAAAGGATCAAGGAAACACAAAAAGAAATGAAATTGAAAGACTCAAAAAATTAAATTCTTTTTTGAAACTGATCAATTAAGAGGGGGGTTTATCCCTCTCTTTTTTTATTTTTATAAAAACAACGTAACTATTAATTTATTTTTTCGATTATCGATTATTAAAAAGAACATAATTTTGATGCTTTTACAGTTGATTTAAATTATATAAATGGCAAATTTAATTCAGTAATTAAGAGGTAAATAAATATGTTTAAAAAGAAAAATAAACAAATTAAAACCTCACCCAATAAATCAAATTTAGATCAAGTTTTATGGTTTATAGAAAATTATTTGCCCCAAAAGAAAGATCGAGGTGTTAGAAAAAAATTGTATATGGATAATCTAGAAGCAGAGACTATTAAGATATTTTCTAAATTAGCCTCTACACATACTAAAAAATTATTACCAACTACAAAAAATACAACAATCTCTTTTACCTTTGGTAATTGGGCCTTGCCTTACTTGAAATTGCTTAAGAAAATAGGATTAGCTAAGTAAGAAAATTGTAATCGGCTATAACTACATTTATCCCGCAAATAAAAATAAATAAAGATTAAAAAGTCTCAGAAAGTTCTTTTTGAAATTTAAGGAGGAATACTTACTTTACATAAAAAATACAATTGCTAAGTTAAAAATAAGAGATCTATTGATTATGTTTCTAAATTATCTGCCTAGTGACATGGTTGAAGTTGTTGGTTTGACAATGATTTTTTCATTTCTAGTTGGAACTATATTAATTTTGTTATTTACATCAGATCAGGCAAATACAAAGAATCTATATTTAAAGAAGGCTAAATAAATTTTAAATAATTTGTTTATCAATAAGGGACCTCTGTTCTTAATAAAGTTAACTCGCAGGTGTGGTACATAATTTTTAATATTGATACATAAACAAATTTAAGATTATGGGCGAAGCTAAAAGAAGAGAAGAATTAGGATTGCCACCTAGGCAAAAAAATGAATTAAATAAATCTGATAGATATTTTTCATGGCTTCCAATTACTAAATCAAGAATTAAGAAATACCCCTATATGGGTGTAGCAACAATGGCACTAGGAGCGATAATTTTCTTAGTAAGTGGGGGCGCAAATAGTATTAATTAGTAAGATTTTGGCTTAACTGAGAATATATCTAAGATTTTTTTTGTAATAGTTTAATGCCAGATATTATTGAGATTATTGAAGCCATACCAAGAAATATCGAGTAAAAAGGTTGCAAATTAATAATGCCAAAATTACCTGTATGCCATTTTATTAACCAAAAAGAATCTATTCCAAGTGGTTGAAGAATACTATAAATAGTCCCAGATACAATAGTAATTAGCAAAGGGATTGCTGAAATTGCGGTTATTTTCCTGTGAATTTTTCTTTGATTTGTTTTTAATTTTTTCATCTATTTCCTCAAATAGATATGTAATTCTTTTTCGTTTTTGCATGGCATCCATTTATCTTTATTCTTATGTATTCCTTTGCAACCAAGTTCTAAAGATCTATTTTCGGCGTCCTCTTCAGAAAGAAATGTACCACGCATATGTGCATGCAAATAACTGTTGAAATTTAGAAATAAGGTAAATAAAAAAATAAAAAATTTAAAATTTCTAAGAAAAATATACATTATTTCAAAAAAGTATTTTTATTGAGGAGAGATTTTATCAAATATTTTTGTTTTGCCAGTTTTACTAAATGAAACTACTTTGTAATTCTCATAATCATGAGAGTGCGAATCGTGAGAATGCATTTCCATCCCTGGAGAGCCAAGTGGCATGCCAGGAACTGCTATCCCATTGATATTTGGTTTTTCTCTAAAAAGTTTGTTGATTGATTCAATCGGGACATGTCCTTCAATCGTATAGTTAGCTATTTGAGCAGAGTGACATGATTTCAGATTATTGGGAATTTGATATTGGTTTTTAATTACTGAAACATCCTCAACTATATTATCAACAACTTCTAATCCATTATCTCTTAAATGATTGATCCATTTTTTGCAACAACCACATGATGCTGATCTGTAAGAAACAACTTTTGGGATACCTACATTTTCTTGAGTTAAAGCAATACTCATATTTGGATTAATAATATTTGTAAAAAGAATTCCAGAAAAAATTAGATAATTTAAAAATCCTCTTTTCATATATGTTTTTTTTAGTGCCATGCTCTAAGTTATGACGATTAAATTTAATATTTAATTTAAACATAAATGAAAATTTATTAAATCGCTAATTAAATAAAATTAAGATACTCATAATTGCCATTAATAGATTTTCGATAAAACTAATAATTCCCAAAGGAGTTTTTGCATATCCACCGATACATGCACAATTTAATTTTAATTTATCCAAATAAACTGCCTTAAATACTGAAATCATTCCAGAAATTCCTAAAATTAGGGCAATAATAATAATTAAAGAGGGTGGAGAAGAATTAAGAAAACTTATCCCAATTATTAATTCAAAAAAAGGATAAATATATATCCAACCATCAAATTTGGAAGATATTAAATCATATTTCTTATAATTTGTTCCAAAAGCTTTAATATCCATAAGCTTGAGCATCGCTAAAAGACAAATTGATATCCCCATAAAAATTTGGAAACTTTTAAGTAATGAAATGGTTATCAGAAATGAAGTACCAAAGACTGCGATTAATGGGCTAAATGACTTGATCTTCATTTTTAACTTTTGAGGATAGAATCACAAATACTAGATGGATTTGCTTGTTTAACTATTTTTAGTCTTTTGATAAGTTTGTCTCGATCTATTTGATGTTTTAAATATTTAATACATAAATTTTTTTCTTGATATACCTCTGCTATTGGAGAAATCTTTAAAGCAATAGCAAAAGTACCAATAACTAAAAGAATGTTTGTAGCCAGTCGAATGTTTGGTCGAAAATTTGATCTCATTCGTATTCTTTATTTCTGTCAATGACTTCCCTTAAATATATATCTTGTAGCTCGTCATTGTAACCATTTTCTTTTGCAAATTTCTCTAATTCTTTCAACTCTTTTTCTGTCATTAAGCAGATTTGGAAATATTGTTTTTCATATCTTCAATTTGGTTGATTAATTCATCTAACCATTCTGTATTATTTTCGGATCTTTTCTGAAAATATGTAATTTTAGGTTGATTTATTTCTAGTGTCTCATAATCTCCACTCATAAATTACCTCTAAATTTATACTCTGCATAATTTATCTAGAGAGATTATGCACATCAATAGGTTCTATTACTTATTAGACATTTACTATGAGTAACAAGGCGCTTTTTTAATAGTATAAATATTATGGAATTTATCTCTAAATAATATGGCAACAAATGAAGAACTAGAAAAAAGAATTGAGGCTTTAGAAAAAGAAGTACAACATCTAAAAACTGTTTTGCAATATCAAATGAGAAATAAGAAAAAGTGATTCTTATTGTATAGCAATTACTTTTGGTGAGATGAGCATTTTCTCTTGGTTGTTTAAGATACTTAATTAAAAAGCTTAATATTAAAAATTAGTCCTTAATTAGTCACTTAAAAAATAACTTTAGTCATTGATATTTAGAACATATTTGTTTTTATATATATAAAACTACTTTATATGATTAACTCAATAGCTATTACATTGTTATTATTAGGCTTTTTAGTCGCTTACAAAAGACTCAAAAGAAAGAAACGGCAATTTCACGCACCACCTACAAATCAGCTCCCTAGTTGAAGATTAAATTCCGTCTTCGTCTTCTCCAAAAGGATTGTATCTAATATCCCAGATTAGAACGACCGCAATAGATAAAAGCAATAGACCAAAAATAACTTGAGGAGGAGGAAATAACATCAATGAAATATAACAATTATCAATAAGTTTTGATTATGAAAATTTTAAAGGGTAATCGATATTGTTTGGTTCTAAATGTTTAGCATAACAAGCTGTTGTGCAATCAACTCCCTCACTATTGATGCTACAAGAAGTTATACATTCAAAAAAACTTTCCAAAGCATCAGAATCTTTAATATTTGAATAAATGTCTTTATTCATGGTTTAACTTCCATTCTGAAGCTTATCTAGCAATTAATTTTTAATAATGTCAAATTTTAGGTAAAGTACCTATTCACCATTTTTTCAAAAAAACTGTTGAATCTATAAGTTTTTTTCCACCCTTCCTCTAATAGTTTTTTATATTCTTTTCTCGCTTCTTCGATAGATTCGACCCTAGATCCTTTCATAACTGGCTTACTTGATCGCTTAAGCACACAACCATAAGAGATTAAAATTGCATCTATCGTAGAGGGGGTCTTTGAACTATCTTCAAAAGGTTCAAATACTTTAATCCTTGATCTGGCTTTATTGATTAAAGTAAATTTTTCCATAAAAAAAGGGCGTTAGCTTCGCCCCAATCAAAAAGCGGGATAATCCCCATCACCCAGCCTTTTTAAAATATTAGCACTACATATGGTGTTTGTAAGTATTTAAAATTACCTATTGATGGGGTTGTTTGTTTCTGTTTAATTTGTCATTATAGGAGTCCCCATCACCTAGGCTCGTAAGAGTCTTTTTTTTTGCTATTTTTCCTTTTAGGCTTAAGCTCTTTTTAATTAGTGTTTAAAGACTTTTTATTTAATTTTTAAATTCGATAATTAATAATTAAAAAAATAATTTTATTCATGCAAACTTACATAGTACACTGGCAATTCCCAGATCAAGAAAGTCATATGCAAGGGGCCGAAGCTTTTGCAGGTTTTGTGGAAGGAGGATGCGAAGGTGATGAATTTGATGGGTTTAAAGTTCTTAATCGAGTAGTAAATCCTGAGGGAGCTAATGGTTGGGCAATAGTTGAATCTTCAAACCATCAGAACATTTGGAAATGGAGTAGTATCTGGGTCGACAATTTTGGCGTAGAAATTGAAGTTACACCAGTTCTAACAGATAAAGAATTTCTTTCTGTCCATAAAGAAATTGCAGCAGCCTCCAACTAATATCTAATCTTTTGAGTGTTTGACTGTTGATCTAAAATAAAATGATAGTACCAATTATTTATGGAAAAATTTTCTTCTGAAGAAATTGAAAGTCAATACAATTTAATAAAAATGCTTTTAGCTGAACCTGAAAAGTACAGAGATGCCATTAATGCAATAAAGAAGGATATTGCTTATATGCCTGTAGAGCTTAAAAAAAAACTTGAGGGAGAAAATATTATCTTATGAATGAATCGCAAATAGCATTCATCATGAAAGTTAATTTTTAAAAATTAATATATAGCTATTCCCTTAAATTAACCTAGGGAGTCTAAATCTCTTCGGTGGTGAACTGTATTTCCGTCATCATGTGGAACTTTCTGTTCTCTAATTAAATCTTTAATAGTTGGATAAACTTTTGCATTATCAAGATCTTTTGCATTTTTATCTTGAATTGCGAAAGGTGATCTTTTTAAATTCATAATTAATTCCCTCAAAATTTTTGTTGGATTCTTATTACAGATCCTGGGTTGTCATGCACGTAAGAGTTGAATTCTCTCGCAAGCATTAGGCAATCGTATGCATCGCGTGCGTAGAAGCCAACTTCATGTGTCTTATTTGATGAATCTTTGTAACTCAACACATACTTATTACAAGATTTGATGGGTGTTGAAGGCATTTAATTTATTTATGTTACTACTAAGTTCTAACTAGGCATGCTCATCGACCGACTAACAAAAATGTACGGTTTAAGGCACAAACATATACGGATAGAGGACCAACAACTAAATTTAAAAATGAATATAATAGCAGTGTTTGGGTTAAAGATAGATAATATTTCTTTACTCCTATAAAGACATTTCCAATGGAAGCTTATTTCTCAAGCAACTTTATCCTAAAAAAAGATTCTTTATAAACAGAACAATTATCTCGCTAAATTAGTATATTCGCGATTATAAGGGTATTTTTCTCCATCATCATTTCCATCGTCATCATCATGGAAGGAAGAGGTTAATACATAAACTCCTCCAAGTCCCAGTAACATAGATAAATAGATAATTGGATCTGTCATAAATTAATCTTGAAACATTCAAGTTAAATTTGAGGAAGCTTTTCAATATTTATATTTTCTTTTAATTATTTAGATAAAAAACTTTCTACGATAAAAAAATTGTTTTTTATTTGAGAAAACTGAAAGTAGATCTAAAATAAGGAAAATTTGCTTTTTTAAAGCGAGTTTAAAAAGATTTTATAAATCAATGTGCGGAAGATTTGAGCTGAAAACTAAATTTGAGAAGTTGCCAAAGGTTTTGAAAAAAGACTATCCAAGAGGACTTGATTCTAAATACGAGATTCAAAATCTAATAAGACCTAATGATCCTGTGCTTGTAATTAAAAACGAAGGAAGAATTAAAACTACTTTTATGACATGGGGCTTTATCTCTCCTTGGGCGAAAGACCCATTTGATAAAGAGAGACCAAGACCATTTAATGCAAGATCAGAAACTGTAGAAGAAAAAAAATTGTTTAGTGGAAGTTGGAAACATAAAAGGTGCCTAATACCTGCGAGCGGTTTTTTTGAAAAAAAATATCGTGTTCGAAAAGCAAATTATGAGACTTTTTGGTTGGGAGGAATTTGGAGTAAGTGGACCTCTCCAGATGGAGCAGAACTTGAGAGTTGCTGCGTTTTGACAACTGAACCAAACGATTTAATTAAACCTCTTCATTACCGCATGCCTGTAATCGTGCCTAATGGATATGAAGAACAATGGACAGAGCAAGTTAAAGATGCAGATGAATTAAAAGGATTATTTCCAATCATGATGAGTTGGTCACCTGATGGTTGGTTATTAGAAGATGTAAAGAAAAAAGAAACTGATCAAATGAGTTTGTTTTAAATGGGAAGCTTACTAAATCCAAGGTTAGATTAATGGCTAATTCTTATTGGTTGATTAATTCGAATAGGTCAGAAGTTAAAAGATTTACGAAAAACAATAAGAGTATTGATGGAGTTTTTGAGTATATGTTTATAGATACTGGAAAAATAGTGGGAGGATTAGGAAAAGAACCCCCATTAATGACAAATACAGTTTCCGTTGAAATAGATTTAGCCAGAGAAATTTATGAAAGATTACTTTCTCAGGGATGGAGTAAAATTGAAATAGTTTGGACTTAGATAGAGAGTAAGATCTATGCGCCAAAATTAACTAATGAAAATAATCTGAAATTCAATAATGAGAATACTAACTAAATTGACAAACGATCTAAAATATGAAGAGATTAGTAAATTATTTTATTTGTGCAGATAAAAATTAATTATTCAAAATGGGTATCAGAATAAATAAATATTTAAGTGAAGTCGGTTATTGTTCTAGAAGAGAAGCAGATAAATTAATCCTGGAAGGAAAGGTAACCATTAATGGCAAAATTCCAGAAATTGGAACTAAAGTAAGAGATAGAGATAAAGTAGAAGTTAAAGGTCAAATAATAGAAAAAACAAAGAGACAAAAAAACATATACTTAGCCTTTAATAAACCTGTAGGAATTGTTTGTACAACAGATAGAAAAGTAGAACCGAATAATGTCATAGATTTTATTAAATATCCTAAAAGAATTTTCCCCATCGGAAGATTAGATAAGCTCAGTGAGGGATTAATTTTTTTAACTAATGATGGAGATATCGTAAATAAAATACTCAGAGCAAGAAATAATCATGAAAAAGAATATATTGTAAAAGTTAATCGTCCTATCAATAGCGACTTTATTAAAAGTATGAGTAATGGAGTTGAAATATTAGACACGATAACTAAAAATTGTTTCGTAAAACAATTGGGTCCAAGAAATTTTAAAATAATACTCACACAGGGACTTAACCGCCAGATTAGAAGAATGTGTGAGGCCTTAGGATATAGAGTAAGATCATTAAAGCGTGTAAGAATTATGAATATTAAGTTAGACGTACCAACAGGCGAATATAGAGAACTTAGTAAAGACGAACTCCTGGAATTAAATGGATTACTCAAAAAATCTTCAAAAACATATGACTAATCAAAAACCAATAAAAGTAATTGGAAAGTTAAAGTAAATTGGCTAGCAAAAATGTAAGATTTATACTTTTCGCCTTTGGTAGAAATAAATTAAATACTATAAAACGCTTACTACTTGCTCCGCCATTAGTTAGTTATTGAGTAATATTTTTATCACCTATTAAGGATTAGCAACCCTAGCTCTCTTTTTTTGTCCAATCTTCCTCTGTTCTTCTCCAATCCTGAGTAATTAAATTTTTAAATTCTTCTCTATCGGCATTTTTCTTTAATTCTTCTCTGGTTGTTTTGACAGGTGGTTCTTGGCTCCATGTATAAATAACCTTCTCAGAATCAAAAGTATATATTTATTAATTTATGATTGTTATTTGTATTTTCGATAAATCCTTTTAGCTTTGATCTATTTGAACTAACCAACCATTAAGACCTAATAGCCAAAACTTCTTTTAAGGATAAAAATCAACTTTCCAACGCATCACGCAATAACTCAATGGGTTATATCCATTACAATTCCAGAACTTGAATATTTTTACAGAGAACTGATGGAAATTGGAATCATTGAAAAATGCCCAGCCAAAATAAATAGCAAATGCAGTTACAACAAACGCGGCATATTGGAGCCAATGTGTTCCAGACTTATCTACA
>JAOIOX010000028.1 GCA_028140765.1 Prochlorococcus sp. AH-736-N03
CAGCCTGCAACTATTACTTCCTTTCCTTGATTTGTATATTCTAGAATTTTTCTAATAGATTCTTCTCTAGCTGTTTCAATAAAACTGCAAGTATTTACAACTACAACATTTGCATCATTTATATTGCTATCAACTTCATAACCCTCTTTATCTAATAAGCCTTGCATATGTTCAGTATCAACAAGATTTTTCTCACAACCAACATGACTAAATGCAATCTTAGATAGTTTTTTTTCTTTTACATTGAGTCTATTTTGTTTCACAACTTGAAAAATAAAAATTAAAAGAATTTAAAAAGCATTTCGCATATAACTTTCATGCCAAGATAATATTAGGATAGATAATGTAAATAACAAAATTTTTTTGTATGGGCATTGAGACTTTTAAAAAAAGAAATAAAAAAGATTTGAAATGGCCAAAAATCATAATCGCAATTCTTAGCACTATAGGCATAGTTGATACAGGTTCAATTACATTAAAAAACTGGGGATTATTTACTTCGCTTTCATGCCCAGGAATACAAAATGGTTGTGAAACAGTTTTAAATAGTCCTTGGGGTACTTTATTTGAAAATAATCAAGTTAATATACCTCTCTCTTTAGCTGGATTTATAACATATTTATCAATATTAGTTATCACAATAATACTCTCGCTTAATTTAATTTCCCCAAAAGAAAAACTAAATAAGTTTTTATGGTGGTTAGTATTTCTAATTTCTTGTGCTTCATCAACATTTAGCTTTTTATTGATAAATATAATGTTTTTTAAGATTCAAGCATATTGCTTTTTTTGTATACTTTCAGCAATTTTATCGTTTTCTATCTTTATAATTTCTATGATTGGAGCAAAGTTTGAAAGTAGAGAACCTATGATTTTTAGAGGTTTCATTGTAGCCATTAGTGTCCTGCTAGGAGGCCTAATTTGGTCAACAAACGTTGACCCCTCTAATGCTAATGATATTGCGAACCCCACCGAAAATGTATCACCAATAATTACCACTTCAAGCTCTCCCCAGAAGGTAAAGTTTGCAAAATTTTTAAGTGAAAACAATATTGTTATGTATAGTGCATATTGGTGCCCGCATTGCCACGATCAGAAACAATTATTTGGCAAGGAAGCAGTTAAAGAATTAAAAGTAGTTGAGTGTGCAAAAGATGGTAAAGATAATAAGTATGAGCTATGCCAAACGAAAGGAATCAGTGGATTTCCTTCTTGGGAAATAAATGGAGAAATTATTAGTGGTACGCGTGATTTAAATGAATTAGCAACAAAAACAGACTATCAGGGAGATCTTAATTTTTAATAAATCTTTTTTGAATTTTCTGATCTAACTGTTGTCTAGTATGGCATTCCCAATTTTTATCTTTATCAGGGAAATCATTTCTGTAATGCCCTCCTCTACTTTCCTCTCTAAATAGACAAGCTTTTAATAAAGTTATGGTGGTAATTTGTCTATTCTTTAAATCAAGTAAAAGATTTAATGCTCTTCTATTGCGCTCACTAAGTTTTATTTTTTGATCAAACTTTATCTTTTCAAGACTATTTAGTAAATCATTTTTATTTAATTTATCTATATCATTTTGAATATAATTTAAAAATTTACTCATATTTAACTTATTTCGAGATACACCTAAATTTAACCAACATAGTTTTCTTAGTTCATCAATTTTTTCAGCAATTATAGAAATTTGATCTTCTTTAGGATCTCCAATATCAAACTCTTGAAATGATCTATCAAATTTTTCAAATTTAGTAAGATCATTTAAAACAATAGAAGACATTTTTCTTGCAAAAACAAGACACTCCATTAGTGAATTACTTGCCAGTCTATTAGCACCATGCACTCCTGTAGAAGCAACTTCTCCAACAGCATATAATCCTTTTCTTGTTGAAGATGCATTTAGATCAGTTTTAACACCTCCCATCCAATAATGAGCTGCAGGAGCTACAGGAATTACCTCATTTAAAGGGTTAACGCCATAATCCTGACAACGACTTAAGATCGTGGGGAAGCGCTCTACAATTTTTTCTGGGTCAATATACCGAAGGTCTAAGCCAACATGGTCTATATTATTATCATGCATATTTTTCATAATTGCTCTACTTACCTGATCTCTAGTAGCTAGATCACGATTTTCAAGATTTTTAACTGGACTTTCACCATTTTTATCAACTAAAATTGCACCTTCTCCTCTAAGTGCTTCAGATATTAAGAAGCAAGGTGCACCATAAAATTTTAAAGCTGTTGGATGAAATTGCACGAACTCTAAATCTTCGATAGCAGCTCCTGCTTTCCATGCAAGAGCAATCCCTTCACCAGAGGATTGAGCAGGATTTGTTGTATTTGTAAATAAGTGCCCACCTCCACCTGTAGCCAAAACAACAGCTCTAGATTTAATCCAATATAAATTTGCTCCATCAAGAACCTGAACTCCCCTACATTCTTTATTTTCAATGAGAAGTTCAGTTACCCTTACACCCCTGCAGTGAAGAATATTTTTTTTATTCTCAATATGATCTTCTAGAACTTCAACTAATGCTCTTCCAGTACGATCCTTAACATGTAAGACTCTTCTTCGTGAATGGGCTGCTTCCAAGGTAGTAGCTAGTTGATCAGAACTTTGATCAAAAATCATACCTAAATTCTGCAACCTTTCTACACAAGCTGGAGCTTCTTTAACTAGCATTTCAACTGCTTCAAAATCACATAGTCCATCACCTGCTTTTAAAGTATCCTCAGCATGCAGATCAAATGAATCATCTTGTCTAACAACAGATGCAATTCCACCTTGAGCCCATCTGCTAGAAGATACCTTACTAGTATTTCTATTTAAAAGAAGCACTTGTAAATTTGAGGGTAACTCAAGACAAGTCATAAGGCCAGCAGCTCCAGCTCCTATAACGATTACATCCCAATTATTTATTTGTATCGGTTCTTGCGAAAATGGAGGCCTTAACATTAAACCAATCCACTAAAAGTTGGTTGCAGAATTGCTAAAACAATAAAAATACCATCAACAAGTAATGTCGTTTGAATTACATAACCAGAAACTAAGAGTGCTTTACCACTAGTAGTATTAATGGTGCCAGAATCTAAAATTTCTTTTGAAATAAACCAAAGTATAAAAGCAACAAAAACGATAATAGATAATGATTTTATTTGAATAAGACTCTCTGAAGTTTTTTGAAGAATCATGGGTGCATTTTCAGAATCTGCTGTAATTACCTGCCTCCATTGATCCATGATTCCAATTAAAAATATTGTAATGTCGGTTACTGCGGTTCCAAATAAAGAAGAGATATAAAAACTTGAACCTATTTTCCAATTATTACCAAATCCAATTAAAGCGATTGGGAGAACTACAGCTTCAACAGGTATGTGAAGGATAGGATATGGGCTTAACCATCCCCAGAACAAACATCCACCAAGCCAACTACCTGATATACCAAGTAATAATGAACTAACAATAAACCACTTATTTGATCCTTTCTGATTCAAAACAATTGCCACTAAGATAATAACAAAAGTAAAACAAAGAGCACTTATTGGTGCTAATCTAACCCAAGGGGCTTGAACAAAAATAGGTAGAATGACAAAAAAAGAAGACCACAATCTTAAAGATATAGGATTTGATAAAAAACTATTTTCGTATGAATCAACTGTCTTATTGGATTCATAGTTGAATTTATCTTTTACTTCTAAATTTTTTGTGATTAATTCTTTCAATGAAAAAGTCTATTTTAATTAATCTAAATCGTGTTTAGGAAAACTGCGAATGCCATATTTTAATAAATAAAAGGCCCATAATTTCACACCTTTATTTAGTTTTTTAAAAGTATTTAATACACTCTGGGTCAAATATAAGTTTAGAATAAATATAAATAAGACTATTTGGCCTTAAATTGTGTGGCAAGAAATTAATTACACAGAAGATCCCATTGATCTTTTGGTTCCTAATATTACTTATAAAATTAATCCTGCAGAAATTGAAAGTATTGAAGCTAATTCTATTGCTGAAGAAATAGGATTTGAATCAGGTGATTCAATTATTAGTATTAATGGGAAAAAACCAAGAGATTTAATTGATTATCAGATTCTGATTAGTGAAGAAGTTTTAGACATATCAGTTTTAGATAAAAATCATGAAATTCACAATATAAATATTGAAAAAGATCAAGACGTTAATTTAGGTATAAATTTTAAAGATGCATTATTTGATTCAATCAAGCAATGCAACAATAGATGTCCATTTTGTTTTATTGACCAACAGCCAAGTGGTAAAAGAAAAAGCCTTTATATAAAAGATGATGATTATAGATTAAGTTTCCTATATGGCTCTTATTTAACTCTTACGAATTTAAAAAAAGAAGACTGGGAAAGAATTGCTAAGCAAAAACTATCCCCACTTTTTATTTCAGTTCATGCTACTGACCCCGCCACACGAGAAAAATTATTAAAAAATAAAAAAGCAGGAGTGATTCTTGATCAAATTTCGTGGTTTGAAAAAAACTCTATTCAAATACATGCTCAAATTGTTGTTTGTCCAGATATAAATGATGGGAATATTCTTGAGAAATCAATTTTGGAACTTGCTACATTTTACAAAAAAACATCTCAAACAGTACTTTCAGTAGCAATAGTTCCTGTAGGACTTACAAAATTTAGACCTGAAAATGATGGATTGAAATCAATCAGCCCAGAATACGCAAAAAAAACTATTAAACAAGTAGAGAGAATTCAAACCTCTCTACAAATTGCTCTTGGGACTCGTTTTTGTTGGCTAGCAGACGAATGGTATTTGATTGCTGGTACAAATTTACCTAAATACAAAACCTACGAAAATATGCCACAAGAATCTAATGGAGTTGGGACTATAAGAAACTTTCTAGAAGCATTAAGAGAAAAGACTCAAAACCTACCCCAAAAAGTAAAAAAGCCAAAAAAAGTTAGTTGGATTGTTGGGAAATTAGTTTATGAAGCCCTAATTCCTACAGTTAAGAAATTAAACTTAATTCATGGATTAACAATTAATTTATATGGTTTGCCTAGTATTTATTGGGGGCAAGATCAAGTTGTTACAGGTCTTCTTACGGGAGAAGATCTAATTTACGGGCTGAAAAATAAGGATTTAGGAGAAGCTGTTTACATACCATCTATTATGTTAAAAATTAATACTGATTTATTTTTAGATGATAAAAATATTCAAGAGGTTGAGAATCAAATAAATACTAAAATTCACGTTCTTGATGATTCAAATGATATTATTAATACTTTGATTGATTAATCGAATATTTTCGAAAATATAAAACATGCTTAGAAGAGTAATAAATCCTTTCTTATTATTGCCGCTTACTCTAAGTATGAATACATTGAGTATTTTGTCGAGCGAGACAAAAAATTATATTGATAATCTTTTAGAAGAAAAATCAAATATTACTTTTGTTGATTATCAAGAAATAGAAAAACTTGTATTAAATAATCAAGAATTAAGATCATTACAAAACCTAGTTACCTCTGCAAGCTTTAATCTTTCCAGTCAAATTGCCAAAAGATACCCATCCTTAGATTTTCAAGCCAATGGGTTACCAAAATATGTCGCAGGTAAAAATTACAATAGCGATTCACCTAATTTAAAAACATCACAATTTACGGCTAATCCCTCCCTGAATATTAAATGGGATGTAATTGCCCCGCTAAGAGGATCTGAAATTAAAATTGCCAAAACAAATTACAAAATTGCAGAAAATAATTATGAGATTAAGAAAAAAGATTTAATTCAAGAAGCAAGAATCAGATATCACAAATACAAAAAATCATATCAAGATATTAAAAATAAAAAATTCACACTTGATTTATCAATTACAAGTTTAGAAAATGCTAAAGCGAAGCTAGATGCTGGAATTGGTACAAAATTTGAAGTTCTTGAAGCAGAAGCTCAATTATCTCGGGATCAACAATCACTTAATGAAAAGAAAATAGAACATAAAATTAATAAAATTTCTCTTAAAGAGATTCTTAATGTTAAGGGAGATTTAGAGACTAATAAAGAGCAAAATCTTATAGGGTTTTGGAATAATAAATTGAATGAGAATATTACTGAGGGTTTGGATAAAAATCTTTCCTTAAAAAACCTAATTCTTCAAAAATTAATCAAAAAGAGCCAAGCAGAGAGCTTATTAGCTCAATATAAACCAAATATCTATATCAGTAATTCATTATCTAGTACATTTTCAAAGGGTGACTCTCTAGTAACTAATATCAACTCTGAAAAATCTGGATCTAATTATACAAATACCATAAGTCTAAATTTTGCATGGAGTATTTTTGATGGGGGACAAAATAAGAATTCTTATAAATCAAAAATAGCAGATGCAGAATCCGAAAAATATGCTTATCAAAATCTAAAAAATATTCTAACCACAAGTATTAGTAAAGCTTATTTAAATCTTAAATTAAATGAAGAAAAAATAATCTCTTCTCTTAAAGAAATTGAATCTAGCAAAGAGTCTGTAAGGCTTTCTAGACTTAGATATGATGTTGGAATATCAACTCTAAAAGATGTTCTTGTGAGGCAAAGCGAATTAAGTAATGCCAAATCAAAAAATATTAATGCAATATATAATTACAATCTGAATATAGATGAATTAGAAAGATTAACTTTCCTTGATAAAAGTAAAAATTGTTTAGGTAGGAATAATACTAAAATTAAAGATACAGAGTCTATTTGCAATTTATAAAGATGAATCCATCAAATTTAACTAATAAACAACTAGGTGAATTAGATTCTTTATTTGAATTGGTTAGTCAACGTCAAACAAAAGATTTTGGAAATATTAGTGCAAGCAATAAAGCAGATGGATCATTATTAACAAGCTGTGATTTATGGAGTGACAAAACAATCGTAGATGGCTTAGCTTCAATAGCTCCAGGTGAAGGCGTTCTTAGTGAAGAAGGGCAAAAGTTAATTCCAAATTCAAAAGCTTACTGGGTGGTCGATCCACTCGATGGTACAACAAATTTTGCTGCCGGTATTCCTTATTGGTCTATATCTGTAGCAAGGTTCGTTGATGGCAAACCACAATCTTCTTTTTTAATAATTCCTACATTGAAAAAAAAGTTTGTATCGATTAAAGGTGAAGGGGTTTGGTTAAATAACAATAAAATTGATCCTAGCCAAAATAATCGTCAAAGTGAATGCATTTCTTTATGTAGTAGATCAATAAAAATTTTACAAAAAAAACCAAACTCAGTATTTCCTGGCAAAATCAGACTCTTAGGTGTATCGAGCTTAAATCTTACGAGTGTAGCGATGGGACAAACCTTCGGAGCAATAGAATCAACCCCTAAGATATGGGACATTGCAGCAGCCTGGCTTCTATTAGAAGAACTCAATTGTTCTATAGAGTGGTTAGAAACAGATCCTTCAAATTTAATTTCAGGAGAAGACTTGAGCGATGTAAATTTTCCATTAATTGCTTGTAGATCTATTGAAAAATTTAAAATTTTAAAGCCATGGGGCAATTTATTATTAGCAAAATAGTTGCATCATAAATAAAAAATTGCTTGAAAAATTTCTTAATCAGATACAATAAAAATTAAGTAAATAAATAAATATTTGAAGAAAATTAATATGCAGAGAAGTTCAACCTGGATACTGAAAAGTTTATGGGGAGCTTGTGAGCGATGGAGCAAATCTGATTGTGTTGATTTAAGTGCTGCATTTGCATACTACACACTTCAATCATTTTTTCCCATCCTTCTAATTTCTCTTTCAATAGCTTCATGGTTCCTAGGAAAACAAGAAGGATTAGATCAACAAATAATTGCCATTGCTGCTCAGCTTTTACCGCCTTCAGTAGTTGAATTAGTAGAGACAACATTATTTAATTTGATAGATCAAGGTTTTGGAGCAGGAATTCTTGGGGCTATGTTTTTGCTTTTTACAGCAGGAAATGCATATCTTTCTCTTCAAAGGGGTTCTGATAGGCTTTGGGAGGACGAAATTCCTTCTAAAAAAGTTAATGCCGCTTGGAGAGTTCAAGCTTCGAAGTTTCTCCGAAATAGAGTTGAAGCCTTTTTAATAGTATTCTTTATTGGTTTTTTAATGGTCCTAGATCAAATTAGTGCAAATCTTAGGATGATCCCAAGTAACGTTTTAGAAAATCTCTCAAAATCTAATAATCTTATTTCTGATTTATTATTAAAGTTACCGTTATTACAAGTTGGCCAGTTTGCAATACCACTAATTGGCTTTTCTTTAATGGCTCTTTTATTACAAGCACTTTTACCCAGTAGAAAAGTTCCTTTGAAACCACTTTTACCTGGATCTTTTCTTATTGGAATTGGCCTAACCACTTTGAACCTAGCAGTAAGTAAAAGTATTCTCTCACTTGGAGTAAGATTTCAAGCATACGGTTTTATTGGAGGTTTTCTAGTACTTACTTTGTGGGTATGGCTATTAGGAGTGATTTTATATTTTGGACAGTGTTGGAGCGTAGTAATTGCTAGTATGACTTTAGTAAATAAAAAAAGAAATTATAGATAAGGAAACTAAGGTGAATTATTTTCTTAAAGCTAATAAAAATCTTCTCACCTACTCATTAATCATACTTATCGTTATTCCAATTTTTGGATTTAATTTTTTCATTAGCTTTGTTGGAAATATTCTAATTCTTTTATTTTTCATTCCTCTTCTATTATTAGTTTTAGTATTTATTGGTTTTAATTCTTACAAATCTAAAATTAATACATGTAGTAATTGTGGGGCAATATCATTAGGTTTAAGTGAAACCTGCATGAATTGCGGTTCAAATTTAGAGAATATAAACAATAAAAATCAATTAGATAAAAAGCCTAGTGAAAGTACCATTGATGTTAAAGCAGAGGAAATTACGTAAAATACTAACCTATTCCAATTTGTCTAAGAATACTTTGTCCAGTAATTAATTCAGTGCCAAGTCCAATCAAAATACCCATCATAGCCATACGGCCATTCCAAGTTTCTGCAAAATTTACAAAGCCAAATCTTGGTTGATTGTCTTTATTCATAATTAACTAAATAATCTATCAAATCATTTTAACGTTTTAAGGAAGATTTTATGAAAAATAATAAATTATTTATTTAACATGTCTTACACCATCAACAGGTCGATACTCATCTCCGGTTAATTCCTCATATACAATGGCTGGCAATCCTGTATCAAACATTGTTTGCAATGCTTCTTTTAACATAGGATTCCAACCTCCAGTACTAACTTTTCCATGTCTGACAGTCCAGTCCCAAGTTCCTTGAAGATCTCTGGGGAGTCTACCCTCTCTATCTCTTCGCGCCACTAAGTCTAAAGATTCAACTATACCGACAATAACTGGATTTTTACCGTAAGAAGGAGTAAGGCTTAGTTCAAGTCTCACTGGATCTTCTTTAACTATTTTTAGACGAAACCTTGGAGGTAATTTAAGAGATCTTAATACCGCCGAAACAATTTTTGTTCTTAATTCCAATTTTTTCCTTAGATGTATTTTGATTAATCAGTTGTTGAACCTTTTTCTTCTAATGTAGAGTCATTATCATTAGAAAACCTTACTGTTAATAACTCCTCTTCTGTTATGTTTCCTGATTTATCTAACAGTTCTGGATGTATTGTGTACTTTTTTTGTTTAAAACTTGAAGTACTTAAACTTTTACTTTTATTATCGGATATACCCCAGCCATTAGACATTACTTTAAAAGCCTTCCACACTAAATATGTTAAAGCCGCAGAATATATAATTGGAAATAGAATGGTCATTGAATTTATAAATTAGTTGGTTATATTTTTAATATCATAGCCCGAAAAAAAGAAATTTAGCTATTTTAAGTCACTAAATTATTCTCTAGATTCAATTAATTAAATTACTAGTTATATTTAAATTACACTAGTAGGGTGAATTAAATCTCTCGAAAAACATAATAAAATCAAAATTGACAAAATACATCCAAAAGCTATTTCTAATCGTCTCATTAATTCCAATAGGTATTACATATCCTACAAAAGTAATATCCCAGCCATTAAGCAAGCCAAAGATTAATGAACTTAGTTTATTTTCAAACAAATCTTTCATAACTAAAGCTGTAGAAAGAACCGGTGCAGCTGTGGTGACAATAGATACTCAAAAATATGTTAAAAAAAGGAATTTTCCAAGAAATTCTCAACTATTTCTAGACCCATATTTTGAAAGATTTTTTGGATTAGATTTGCCTAACGAAAATCGACCAAGGATAGAGCAAAACCAAGGCAGTGGATTTATATTTGCAGATGGACTCGTAATGACAAATGCTCATGTAGTGAATGGGGTAGATAAGGTAATTGTTGGTTTAACCAATGGCAAAAAATTAAACGCTAAACTGATAGGTCAAGACCCTTTTACTGATTTAGCTGTGCTAAAGATTGAAGGGAAAGGGCCTTGGCCAAATGCAAAATTAGGCGATTCTTCAAAGATTAAAGTTGGTGATTGGGCTATAGCAGTTGGAAATCCATTCGGACTAGAAAACACAGTTACGCTTGGTATTATTAGTAATCTAAATAGAAACGTAACTCAATTAGGTATATATGATAAAAAACTTGAACTGATACAAACAGACGCTGCTATTAATCCTGGAAATTCTGGAGGTCCACTGTTGAATAGCGATGGAGAAGTAATTGGTATTAATACCTTGATAAGATCAGGTCCAGGAGCGGGTTTGAGTTTCGCAATCCCAATTAATAAAGCTAAGGAAATTGCCTATCAACTTTTAAAAAATGGGAAAGTAATACATCCTATGATTGGAATTAGCCTAATAGAAGAAAGTATTTCTGAGAGAAACAATAATGTCGTAAAAGTTGGATATGTAGTACCGAACAGTCCAGCTGAAAAAAGTGGAATCAAGATAGATGATATTTTAATTAAAATAGGCAATAAAGATATTGAAACCGCATCAGACGTTATAAAACAAATTAGTAAAAATGGTATCAAAAAACAAGTAAATATATTATTGAAACGTAAAAATAAATTTATTACATTAAAAGTAATACCAACTGATATTACTAATCTGCAAAATAACTAAAAAACTGAATTTTCGTTACGTTTAAGTATTTCCACACATCTAGAAATACATCTACCATCGCTTATATCGCAGGAAGTAATGCATTCAAAATAACTTTCAATAGGATCAGAAATTTGAAAATGTTTTTCTTGGAAATCATAATTTTTCATTGAAATTATTAAAACCTATTTTTGTATTTTTAAGAATAATCAAGGACGGTAAACTATGTAAAGATAAATGAGTGATCTTACTTAGCCAATTGTAAATTTTCTTATAAGTAATCAAATTTTTTGGCTTTGAGTTTTTTCTAAAAAATATTCGTAATTACCATCATATGAAAATAACTTTGAATCTTTAATTTCAATAATTCTATTTGCAACCTTTGAAATAAAATACCGATCATGAGAAATAATTAATAATGAACCTTTATAATTTTTAATTGCTAATTCTAAGTTTTCCTTAGATTGCAGATCCAAATGATTAGTTGGTTCGTCCAAAAGAAGAAAATTACTAGGATTAATAATCATTAGCGCTAATGCTAATCTTGCCTTTTCTCCCCCACTGAGTTGTTTAATATATTTAAAAACAGTTTCATTTTGAAAGCCAAAACCCCCTAAAAATGTTCTAACTTTTTTTTGAGACCACTCTGGAGACTTTTTACATATTAAATCAATAACCCTTTCGTCAAGGGAAAGTGCTTCAGCTTGATTCTGTTCATAATAGCTAGTAATTATATTATGTTTACCAAGATTAATTTCTCCAATTTCAGGAAATATTTTTTTCATAATAATTTTGAGCAATGTAGATTTGCCGCAGCCATTAGGTCCCAATATTGCTATTTTCTCCCCAGAAGAAATCTTTAAATTAATATCTAAAAAAAGAATTTTATCCTCGAAACTATGAGATAAATTTTTGATATTAAGAACTAATTTTCCTGAGCGAGGGCACTCTGGGAAATTAAAAACAGGACTTTTTGATTTTGCTATGGGAGCCTCAATTTTAGAGATCTTTTTTAATTGTTTTTCTCTACTTTTTGCTTGAGAACTTCTAGTTGCACTAGCTCTAAATCTATCAATATACCTTTTCTGTAACTCAATTTCTTTTTGTTGTAATTGATATGCCTTATTTTGTGATTCTTCATTCAAAGATTTCTGTTCGACAAAAAAAGAATAGTTACCATTATATGTTTCACATGTTCCTCTATCTACAAAAATTATTTTTTTACATAATTTATCTAAAAAATATCTATCATGACTGATAATTATAACTGCAATTTTAAGCGATGATAGATATTCTTCCAACCAAAAAATAGTTTCTAAATCTAAATGATTGGTTGGTTCATCCAGCAAAAGTAAATCAGGTTTTTTTAAGATTATTTTTCCAAGTGCAACTTTCATCTGCCAACCACCTGAAAAATTACCAACTAATTTATCAGCATCTTGTATAGAAAAGCCTAATTTTGGTAATATTTTTTCTACATCAGATTGCATTTTATAACCACCTAAAGCTTCAAATTTTGCTTGATATTTGGCGAGTTGATTTACAAATATTTCAAGTTCGTCGGAATTTTTTTTAATATCCAACGATTTCATTTTATTCTCAATTTCTAAAAGTTTAATGGCAACAACTTGTATATCTTGAAAAGAACTTTCTAATTCCTGTCTAACTGTAAAATTCAAATTACAATCAAACTCTTGCTTTAAATGGGCAATTTTAGGATTTCCCTCTTTGATGATCGTTCCACTTGTTTGCTCTTCCTCTCCAATTAAAATCTTAAATTGGGTTGACTTACCTGCACCATTAGAACCAACTAAGCCAACTTTTTCTCCTTTCTTAATCTCCCAACTAATATTTTTTAAAACAACATCTGTAGAATAAATTTTGCTTACATCTTCAAATCTAATCACTGTTTTAAAAATAGAATTTACAAAATCTGTGGCTTATTTACTAAAAAATATTTAGTGGAATAAAATTAAATCATGAAAAGAATAGAACAAATTGTAGTGATTTTTATAGCTGCAGCTCTTGCAATTCCAAGTTATTGGTTTTTTTGGACTTTGGCTGGTGGAGGTGGCTACAACAAAAGAATAAAACCTATTCCTAATCCAAATAATAATTATTCGAAACCTTTTCCTAAAGACCTCCTCGAGCCTTGATTAACCACATTTTAGTTGCCTCATCATCAATAGTACTCAAATGTTCAATAACCTCTTCTTTAGTCACAGCAATATTTAACTCGTTGCCAATATCGCATATTTTATCTAAGGCTTTTTTGGGATTAGTTAAAGCTGTCATAAACAAACTTTGTTTCTTTTTAGAATCGTTAGCTATTAATTTATAGAGCTTTTCAGCATTACTGGACATGTTTTTAAAATCTATTTATTAATAGATTATTACTTCAAGCTACATTTTGTTCATTATATTCATTATTAGATAAATCATTATCCACATCTTTTATCTCTTTTGCAGAGGCATCTGCCATACTTCTTGCGTCTAAACATAAAACTTTTCTAAGTTTCGCAAAGTTAGCTGCGTGAGATTTTCTACCATCTTTTTGGGCATAATACTCAGACTGCTGAAGAATATGGTGAAGATGAGTTAATAAATATGGACTAATTACAGCTGATACTAAAACATCACTATTTTCATTATCGTGAGAATCAGAATTGACTAATCTTTTTTTTCGTTTATCAATTATCGACCTTTTAGGAGAATCAATTTTTCTTGAATTTTTCATGGGACAATAAAACAAATAATTGATACGGACATAAATTCCCTTATTAATAATATACACAAAGATAGTATCCTTGACTAACTGTGTATACTTATAAGTAACAGTTATCAACTTTGACTCATGGCTACCCGCCAAAACTCAACTAATGGGAAGCCTAAATCCCCCAGAATTCAAGTAGTTCTTCCAGAATTAATATGTGAGCAATTAACTATTTTGGCCGATAATGAATCTAGGACAGTAAGTAATATGGCAAAAGTGTTAATACAAGAGGGTATAAAAAAATATTTTGAAAAAGAAAGTAAATCACCTATTTCAAAAAATAATTTAAATACTGATAAATTTAGAGATGAACTTGAAAAACAAAGCGTCAGAAGATTAAAAAGAGCTC